>JABSOQ010000015.1:33316-43212 GCA_013216195.1 Bdellovibrionales bacterium | reverse complement strand
CTCCCTATGAACCTTATCAGCATGCACTCTCAACTTCTGAATGGCGGTCTCTTTGTCGATAGTTTTAATCTGCGAAGTGTAGTCTCGGCTTGCATGGCTCGCTTTGTTACCGATCCAAGACACAGCTCGCTGAGGCAGCTTGTGAGCTACGATTGTCATCACGGGTGTTCTCAAAAACCACCTCAAGAACCGATACCCTTTGTCTTCTGGGTCGGTCTGATCTCCATGCTCAACTCTCAAAACCTGACTATTGAGTTCAAAATATTTTGGGCCTGGGTGAACAAGTGCCCCGATTTGATCTTGCCAAAATCTTCTTAAGTGCAAATCGTGATTGCCTTCAAAATAGTGAACCTCTACCCCTTGTTTTACCAACTCTCGAATTCGGTCGACTATGGGCTGAAATCGCAAAGCAAAATGCTCATGTGGCCCAACCCAAAGGTCAAATATGTCACCAACCAAAAACAAATGGCTAGCTGGCCTCTCATTGGTCAATGAATTTAAAAAGGCCAGAAAGTCTCTGGCCTTTGGATCCTGCATAGAATCGATATGAATATCTGAGACGAACCAGGCGTCTGCCATAACAGCTCGCTTAGTCTTGGCTATTGTTCACATCTGTTTCGCCTCTTCTTCTGAGGTAAGATGGAACATCCAAGTTGTGAGCATCAAATGGAGACTTAGCTGCTTCTTGTGCAATTTTACGCGCATTCTGCAAGCTCATCTCATCTTCCACATTCATTGTCAGCTGTTCAGGCTGCTCAATTTGGCCTTGTTGGCTTTCTCGGTAAGCCTTTGCTTTGGCGAGCAGAATGTCTCTTGGTAACGGCTGACCGGCAGAAACCTCAGCTCTAGACTGCGGCATTGGCTCAGCCAACTCGCGCGCCATTTCGCGAGGCATCTCTTGTGGAGCTGTCGCCATTGGAGTCAAACGATCGAGATCCTCTTCCATTCTTTGATTAGTTTGCTCTTGAGTGGCCTCAAAGCTCAATGAAGTTGAAGTCTGAGTCGTTTGCATAGCCTCAGTCTTTTGACCAAAAGACTCCATAATAGACTCAGCCATTTTCGTTAACTCTGGATTCATCTGACCGTTCTGTGAAGCCAGAGCAACTTGAGCTTCGGCCATGGCCTTCAATCTCGAGATTTGGTTGTTCACAATATCGTGGTCTTCTTCACCAAAGCCGGTTGCGATAACCGTTACGCTAACGTTCTCTTCCATGCCCTCATCAATCACAGCACCAAAGATGATTTCAGCGTCTTCATGCGCAGCTTCTGTGATAAGAGTTGAAGCTTCGTTGACCTCCCAAAGAGTGAGATCTTCTCCACCAGTCACGTTGATAATGATACCTGTTGCTCCATCGATACTGATGTTCTCTAGCAAAGGAGAAGAAATCGCCTGAGTTGCGGCTTCTACGGCTCTGTTCTCACCAGTTGCCATACCTGAGCCCATAATCGCCATACCTTTAGCGGCCATTACTGTTCTGATATCAGCGAAGTCGAGGTTGATAAGACCGCGAATGTTGATCAGGTCTGAGATCCCTTTTACTGCGTGAAGTAAAACTTGATCGGCTTTTTTGAAGGTCTCGAGCAATGGTGTCTTCTCACTTGATACCGACAAAAGTTTCTGATTCGGAATGACAATCAAAGTGTCTACATTCTCTTTTAGCTCTTGAATACCAGAGTCAGCATGTCGCTTTCTCTTTTTACCTTCAAACATAAAAGGTCGGGTCACAACACCGATCGTAAGAGCTCCTAGCTCTTTTGCAATCTTGGCCACAACCGGCGCTCCACCAGTTCCAGTTCCACCACCCATTCCAGCGGTAACGAAGACCATGTCTGCACCTTCAAGCTGAGCGACAATGTCGTTGTAAGCCTCTATTGCAGCACGCTTACCAATCTCAGGGTTAGCACCTGCACCAAGACCTTTAGTTAACTCTTGGCCCAATTGAATCTTTCCCTCAGCTTTGTTACTGGCCAGGGCTTGCTTGTCTGTGTTTGCAACTACGAACTCAACTCCAGTAAGTCCACCTTCAATCATCGTCTGAACAGCGTTGTTACCACCGCCACCAATACCGATGACCTTTATATTGGCTCCAAAGTTTGCGTTTTCCTCGAGTTCGAACATTTTTCCTCCCCTGGATAATGTCTCTTATGCGAATAAATTCTTTAATTTATCTTTCCAACCAGCAAAGCGAGTTCCAATACTCTGGCTTTGCTGAATAGCTTGAGATTGCGCTTGTGAATGGGTCATGCCGTACTTCAACAATCCCACACAGGTCGCGTACTCAGGGCTACTCACAACATCAGTTAAACCGCCAGTCTTCACAGGCAAACCCTTACGAACTGGCACGTCAAAAACGAAATCTCCCATTTCAATCAGGCCGGGTAGTTGGCTAGCACCACCTGTGAGCACAACACCCGATCCCATTTGCTCGATGAGACCTTTGTTTTCTAAACCTTTTTTGATTAACTGCAAAGTCTCCTCTGCTCGTGCTTCAATGACTTCGCTGAGATCTTTTCTTGAGATGTTACGAGCCTCGCGACCGCCAACACCTTCAACCTCAATAGACTCTTCGTCTTCGACCATGTCTTTAAGAGCCGTTCCATAATCTATTTTCAACTGCTCAGCAAAGATTTGGGTGGTTCTCAAGCCCATCGCCACATCATGTGTGAAGTTATTACCGCCGACAGGTACGACATCTGTGTCGACCACACTGCCTTGAGTGTAAGAGATCATGTCGCAAGTTCCGCCACCCATGTCTATTACAGTGACTCCAAGGTTTCTCTCGTCAGCACTCAGCACTGACAGCGAAGAAGCCAACTGCTGAAGAACCAGACCCGTCACTTCAAGACCGGCCCGTTCTGCGCAGCGAAATGCGTTCTGAACTGCTGAGTGACTGCCTGTTACAATGTGAACAGAACTCTCAAGTCTAACGCCAGACATACCTATCGGGTCGTTGATTCCCTCTTGGCCGTCAACTTTGAACTCTTTAGGCAAGACATGCAGAACTTGACGATCGCTGGCTATCTTCACGGCTTTTGCTGCCTCAATAACTCTGTCGACATCTTCATCGACTACGACCTCGTCTCGAATAGCGACCATGCCCTGAGAATCAAAAGACTGCATGTGAGGACCCCCAGTCGAGATCCGCACAGCCCCGATCTCGACTCCCGCCATCAACTCAGCCTCTTCTGTCGCTGGATGAATCGCCTCCGACACAGCTTCGATGTTCACAACAACACCTTGTCGCATGCCCAGGTTGGCAGAGTGACCAATACCAATAATGCTAAGATCTTTGTCTTGAACAGAACCAATGGCACAAGTGACTTTTGTCGTGCCGATATCCAACCCAGCTAGAACATAGTCTGCTTTTACGGACTTGCTTTTTGACTTCGACATGCGCACCCTCGATGGCTCAAGCTTGTTGCTTTAGGCTTCCTTGCCGAACGCTGCTTAAAAAATAAACTTGTAGCGTTCTCACATCTCGAATTTTCAACCCAACTTTTCAAATGCGTTTTGCTTAATTATTTGAAAAGGTTTGAAAAATTCAAATTCCTAGTTAAAAGGCTAAGAAGCTTTACGCACTCTGACAACAACTTTCTTAGAGAATCTTGCATCGATAACGCGCCCTTTAATTGAGCGGCTTTTTAAATACTTTAAGACCTGGCTGATTCTACTGACTTGTTTTTCAGCAAGACGATCGCCCAACAAGACTTTAGTCCCATCAGAACTCATGATCACACTCACTTCTCCACTCTTATCGATCAACACCTCAGAGATAGCTTCTCGAGAAAACAATCCCGACGACGGAATCACTGAGAGAACTTTTACCAATTGCTGTCTCAACGCCTCATCAGAACTCAAATGCCGCCCACGAATTAAAGGCAAATTGGGAGCTTCAGCCAGCCCCATAGCTGCAAGTAGAGAACCATCAGCTGACAGCGGGAAGACAAGCCCCTTTTTAGCATCCAAAAGAGCAGCCAATGGTTTTTTCGGCACCAGAGAAACTTGAATGGCATTCGGCAACTTTCGCTGCACTTGAAAAGACTCCAGCCTGGGGTCATCTTGCAACAAGGCATGGATCTCTTTCATCGAAACCTGCCAAATCGGAAGGCCATGAAACCTCTCGAACTGCGCCTTTAGGTCTTTGGCAATTTTATTCGCCATCGCAGAGTTCTGATTCGATGGTGAAACAACGGTAATTTCGGGAACGAAAAATGCGGGTGAATCTCTTAGCGAAGAAAAGTTCACTACCACAAGCAGTGCAATCACAAAAAACAAAAATACACTAGCGAACGTCTTCATAATCTAAGCCCGCATTTTCCAATAAAACCTGAATAAATTGTGAGAAGCCAATGCCTTCATGAGCAGCTGATTTCGGCACCAAAGAGGTCGGAGTGCACCCTGGCAAAGTGTTGACCTCAATTACAAAAGGTCGACCTTGATGAAGCCGAAAATCAACTCTCGAATAAACTCGAGCGCGTAGAATTTTGTGAGCTCGTAAAGCGAGCTCTTTCATCTCAGCGACAAGAGCTTCAGGTATTTCAGGGGGCAGAATGTAGTCAGTATTTCCAGCAGTGTATTTGTTCTCATAGTTATAAAAATCGACTTTTGGGCGAATCTCTATTGGAGTAAGTGCTCGCTCACCGAGAACAGGAATCGTAATCTCTTTGCCATCTAGATACTGTTCAATGAGTATCAAGTGATCTGATTTTGCTGCGTATTCTAGAGCCGGCACGAACTCATCATCAGATTTTACAATAGAGACACCGACACTCGACCCCTCCCGAGAGGGCTTCACGACCAGCGGCAAAGCAAAGGGCATTTTGACCTCATTCAAATTATGAAGCTTGGCGTTCACCTCGACATACTCAGCCGTTGGGATCCCCTGGCTTTTAAAAGTCATTTTGCTAAACAGCTTATCAAAGGCTACCGAGGAGCCCAAAACTCCTGTACCCGTGTAGGGTAGCTTAAGGTACTCACAGATACCCTGCACAACTCCGTCTTCTGCAAGCTTTCCATGAAGAGCCAACAGAGCGACATTCACCTTGGGCCTCAACTCGCTTAAAACTTTTGGCAAATCTTCTTTAGCATCAACAACTATGTAGTCGACTCCTAACTCAGATAGGGCCTTGTCGAAAGCCTGGCCCGTTGAGAGGCTGACATCTCGCTCAGCGCTTACTCCACCTTGAATAAGAGCCACTTTCATTTCTTTTAGATTTTGTTTACCCATTAAAGTTCGTCTTCTTTTTTCCAGCGACCGACCAATTTTACTTCGGTCTCCAACTGAATGCCATGTTGTTCATGAACCCTTGCTCGAACCGATTCTATCACAGATTTTACATCTGAGGCCTTAGCTGAACCAAGATTCACAATAAAGTTAGCATGCTTTTCAGAGACTTGAGCATCACCAATTTGAAACCCCTTTAGGCCGGCCTGATCAATAAGCGCACCACTTGAATTGCCCTCAGGGTTTTTAAAGACAGAGCCACAGCTAGGCATGTTTAGTGGCTGCCTTTGCAAGCGACTCCGAGTAGCCGACTTGACCTTAGTCCCGATATCAGGGTCTTCATCCCTCTGCCAAGAGACTGCGACCCTCGTCACAACACCTGGCTGCCAGCCTTCAGACTTTCTATAATGCCAATCGATATCGGCATTCTGAAACTTTATGGTCTCTATCTGGTCACCTTGCACCCTTACCACTTCAAACCAGTCTACGATCTCATTGAACTCTCTCGGTACAATTTGCTCAGAAACACCGGCATTCATAACAACGCCGCCCCCCATATCACCAGGAAGGCCACAGAGAAAAAGTGCTGGAGCAAGCTTGTTTTGTAAGAACACCCTCAAAGCTTCAGCCTTTGAACTACCAGCCAATGCAACGACCTGAACTCGATCTTCTGACTCAACGACCTCTACACCTTTAAGTTGCTGCATGCAGATTACGAGGCCTTCAACACCATCATCTGAAATGAGCACATTTGAGCCACCACCCAAGATGGTTACAGGCATCTGCCTTTGGTAGGCCCAAAGAAGGGCTTCTCCTACTTCATCGGCCGAAGTTGGCATCACAAAGTGGTCAGCGGCCCCGCCGACTTTCCACCACGTCAATTCTTTTAACGAGACGTCGCTCTGAACTTCAATTGACACCGACTACCCCTTTACCATTTTCTCAAGAAGTTCTTCGCCGAACTTATAGATGTTACCAGCCCCCAGAGTTAGTACAATATCGCCCGCCTGCAAAGACTCTCGAAAGGCCTCAACCTCAGCAGAGTTCTCGACATCAAACCTGCTAATTGCAGGGTGATTAATCTCATCTACAAGCCTCTCGGTAGTGATGTTTTCGATGGGCTTTTCGCCGGCGGGGTAAATATCAGCGATCATTAACTCATCAGCATTTTCAAAGCTTGTTAAAAAATCATCCCAGCACAACTGGGTTCGCGAGTAACGATGAGGCTGAAAAATCACTCGAATTCTACGGTCAGGGAAATGATCCTTAAAACCTTTCAATGTCGCTTTCACTTCAGTGGGATGGTGGCCATAATCATCATAGACTTCAATGCCTCTCACCACTCCTTTTTTCTGAAAGCGCCGATCGACGCCTTCAAAACCCTCAATTCCTTCAACGGTTGCTTCAAAAGACAAACCAAGATGCTGACCCAGTGCCACCACTGCAAGAGAGTTCAATGCGTTATGATCGCCCGGCACCGAACTTTGAAAGTGACCAATTAGCTCTGCACCCTGAAACACTTTGTAACCAGTCTCTGCTTTCGCAATTCTGTAGTCGTTATCGGAATCGAAACCATAAGTCACCACTCGCTTCGACAAGTCCTTCGAGATTTGCTTCAATTTTGGGTCGTCACCACACACTATGGCCAAACCATAAAATGGAATATTGGCAGCGAAGTCGAAAAAAGCCTTCTCAAGTGCTTCCTCCGACCCGTAATGGTCAAGATGGTCGTTGTCTATATTGGTGATGATCACAACCTCAGGGCTTAACCGATGAAAGCTGCCATCACTCTCATCAGCCTCGGCAATCAACCATTCACCTTGCCCAAGCTTTGCAGTGCTCTCAAACATATCGAGACGTCCACCCACCACAACAGTGGGGTCTAAACCTGCTGAAACAAGAGAGCTCGCCGACAGACTCGTGGTTGTCGTCTTGCCATGGGTGCCAGCTACTGCTATTCCTCGCTTCAATCTCATCAGCTCAGCCAAAGCCTCTGCTCTTCTAATTATTGGCACTTTCTTTTCTCGCGCGGCCACAACCTCTGGGTTGTCCATTTTTATGGCGCTTGAAAACACCAACACATCGATATCACCAATATTCTCTGCACTATGTTCATTAAAAATTGGTATCCCCATTTTTTCTAAGCGATCAGTTTGCGTGTTGCGAGACAAGTCGCTTCCTGTTACCTCGGCGCCCATGTTTTTCAGAAGTTCTGCTAGGCCACACATACCGATGCCGCCAATGCCGACAAAATGAAACTTTGCTGATTCTAAACCGCTCTTGATTGAGTCTCTAGTCTTCGTACTCATACTCTACTTCAGTTCCTTCCCAAAGATGGTCAGCTATTTTTTCAGCCGAATTCGATATATGCAACTGAAAGGCATTTTTACCGATTTGCGTGCGTACGTCAGGCTTCTCTCTCAGTGCCAGCAGCTCAGACCGCAGCCTCTCTACAGTTAGCTCTTTTTGATCAATTAATACCGCTGCATTCTTTTCGACAAAAGCATCTGCATTTTTTCGCTGGTGATCATCAGCTGCAAAAGGTAGAGGAATCAAAATCGAAGGCTTGCCGGTAGCAGCAATCTCACTAAGAGTTCCGGTGCCAGACCTACACACCACCAAATCTGCCCATACATATTTGTTTTGCATATCGTCGATATAGGGCACTACCTCAGATTTACCTTCAACTTCGAGTTCTTGGTAATTCTCAATGGCGGTATCGAGATTGTTTTTACCAGTCTGATGTAAGAAATTAAATTGCTCAGCCAAGTCAGGCCACTCAGCAAGCATCTCAGGCAACAGCCGATTCATCGACTGAGCTCCCTGAGAGCCCATGTAAACTAAAACATTGAGTTTTGAAGACTCCCTGGGCTCTTGACCAAGTTCCCCAACCGTCTCGATCGCTTTCCGTACCGGAAACCCCAGCTTAGTGACATCCTCTGTCTTTAGGTGCTTTGCTGCTTGTGCAAATACCACAATCGCTTCGTCGACATAACCAGAGAGAATTCGATTTGCTAAGCCCGGGAGAGCATTTGGCTCCCAAATGTAAGTTGGGTATCTCATCAGTGCTCCAGCCAATAACATTGGCCCAGAGGCGTGACCGCCAACCCCAAGCAAAAACCGAGGCTTGGCTTTAAAACAGATCCCGAACGCCTTAAGAATAGCAAATGGTAACTTAACGACAGTAGCGATTCGCTCAATCAGCCCAACACTGCGATGAAGCCGGCCTATTGAAAGTTGATGCATCTTATAGCCATGCCTCGGAATAATCTCATTCTCAACACCAGTAGTCGTGCCGACAAACTCAATCTCAATGCCCGAGAACTTGTTTTTCAAGGCTTCTGCAATCGCGAGAGCCGGATAAATATGGCCACCAGTTCCTCCAGCGGCAATTAAAATCTTCTCATTCACTTTCTTGAGTTCCAATAATGACTAGAGACCATTGAGCGCTCCTTGGATGACATCGCTGTACTTTGCTTAGATCTAGCAAAAGATCGCTCAATGTTCAGCAACCAACCGAATCCAATGCAGGTGGCCACCAAGGAACTTCCACCATAACTCAAAAATGGCAATGTGATCCCTTTTGTCGGAAGCAGCCCCAAAACCACCCCCATATTGATGAAAACCTGAAAGCCAAAGATCAATACGAAGCCCAGTGCCACCACTCTTTCAAAATCACCGCGCACTCTCGATGCAATCTGAAACCCACGAAAAACTAAAAAGCCATAGAGAAACAGAATTACCAAAAAACCAATCAAGCCCACCTCTTCTCCCAACACAGCCAAAGTGAAATCGGTGTGGGCTTCTGGTAAGAAGAAGAGCTTGCCAAGCCCCTGCCCCAAACCAGCTCCAAAAACCCCGCCCGAGTGAAAGCTGAGAAGACTTTGAATGATCTGGAAACCTTTTTCAGACGGGTCAGACCAAGGATCAAGAAAACCTTGCACACGTGCCCATCGATAAGGCACTTGAATCACGAGAAAGTAAAGAGCTGGTACTGCTGCTGCCCCCATATAAAACAAGTACTTCCACGACATTCCAAAAACAAACAGCACCGCAATGGTAGTCATTGACAAGAGTGCCACTGTCCCGAAATCAGGCTGCTTCAACAAAAGGGCAAAAGGCAACAGAATTGCTAACCAGCGAAGGTGATCAAACCTACCAAGCTTTTCAATTTGCTTAGTTGTCAGAAGTACAGCCAACAGCAACGGGAAGGTCAGCTTAAAAAATTCACCCGGCTCAAACCTTTGACCCAGAGGCAAGCGAACCCACCGTCGCGCACCCCCCGCAGAGATCGTAAGTGAGGGAACAAATGTCGCTGCAATTCCAGCAATCGCCACCACAAAAAGAGCAACTCCTAACCATTTCGAGTACTTCCACTTCAATTTCGCAACAAAAATCATGCTAAGTATGCCCAACCCTGAAAACATCAACTGACGGAAAAAGAAGTGGTGACCATTTTGAAATGTGGCGATCGCATAGATGAAGCTCGAAGAGTAAACTTGCACTAGGCCGGCACCAACTAAAAACAAAACAGACAGCAAAACACCTTGATCGAGTTGGCTGGCTGGCTTGCTACTCGCCCCTGATGAAAGCTTGAAAGTCTTTGATTGAGATTTCTTTGATTTCTTTTTACTAGGTTTTGCCAAGTTGCGACTCCCAAACTGCATAGGC
>JABSOQ010000015.1:7159-33306 GCA_013216195.1 Bdellovibrionales bacterium | reverse complement strand
CCAAACAACCGTAAGGCCCTCTGTTAGTTTCTCACAGACCTCACTCTCAGGGTATGAGAGTAGCCAGACCGCGACTTACATCGAGGTCGATTGCAGATCGAAATCGATCACAGGCTGCTTGCCCTTGTGCTTAGAAAAGAAATCAACTGCACGAATGTTATCATCTATTACAAAACGCAAAGCCGGAGGCTTCACAAAATACGATAAGAGCGGCTGACCTGTGACTGGCTTTGCTATGATCTGCTTTTCAAATAAACCATTCAATAGCTCACCCTGTTGCCACGACTCTTCAAAATATATGCGCCCTTCAGAGGGCAACAAGTAACCCTTTGGAAGCTTATGGAAAGCCAAGCCGTCAACACCAGGCAAGAGCTCCAGCTGAAATGGCTTTAAAGACTGGTACAATGCCGAACCAACCTGCACCTGAAAGACAAAGGCGCTCTCCCTCTGGATAAAAACCAATATAAACACTAGGGCCAGTATTAAGTGGCTCCTGATCGGATAGGATCTGACCAAGGCTATTGCCATACCGAGCTAAAGGCCGAAGGCGAGCGACCGTTTCGCCATTCAACCTAGCCAACACATTATCGACTGGCTGTTCTATGGGCCTTAGGTCATCGATGGTTCCCATAACAGGCTGATCGATCTGCTCTTCAAAGCCAATTCGGTTCTTTGAGCTCAAATCCTCTTTCAAAATTACATCTCTCACGTTTAGAGCATGCTGATATTGCCCGAAGGTTGAGGGGTGGCTCACTTTCGCCAAAAACGGAAACGAGTCTTTAAAGGTCTTTGTACAAAACAGTCTGTAATTAGCTTAGTTAATTTTGTTGAATCTTTCACAGTCGAACTGACTATCTGTGTAGTGATACACTTTGGCAGCCACTTCCCTCGAGAGGTCTACTAAGAGCTCCACTTGAACATCATGAGCCGAAGAATCTCGACGCCCGCGAAAGAGAGGGTTGCGAATTTCTCTGACAGTCATCAAATCAAAAATTCTTAAAAGCGAGGGCGCAGAGTGGTCATACCTCAGCTGCACCCAACTGGGTATTGCGCTATAATAGTTCAGAATCCTACGATGAGGGGTCTTGCCAGGAACCCTTACTTTCTTGAGTTCGCCTTTTCTCAAAACAAATGCCGCATAGGGCACTCTGCCAACCTGCCAATAATGATTCAGCGTTGTGGCCCTATTCAGGTAAAAACCCCTTGGACCAATAACGATGTAGTCCAGATCAAAGGCTTTGCCGAAGTGTTTTGCCAGAATAGCAATTTGATTCGAATTGTAACCACCCATGCCGAAGTTAAAGACTTGGTACTTGTCGCCTAACAAATGTTGCAGGGCAGTCGGGTAATCGTCTCCTGGCCTAACTTCAACACCCTCAGTATTGGAGTCACCAAAACAACCGATCTTGATCTTTCTGCTGTCTGGCTCGACTTTGAGATAAGAGGTCGGGTTACCTGAATCTGGCAACTCACCAACATCTTCAAGGGCCGGATGAAAATAGGGATTTGCCTTTAAGTCTTTAAGCTTTCGCTGTGCGATTTCGACTTTTTCTCGAAGCACAAACCAGTGGGCTCCACCCAGCGTGACGACCACTGTGACCACAAGCAAAATCGCATTCCATACGAAGACTTTCATAGACTTAACCTGTCGCAAAAAAAATGGCCTCTGTCAAAGTAGAGGCCAAATCTTCATTTCGTAGAATTCAAGGTAGCGAGACCTATTTGAAGTTGTTTACAATCTCTTTGAAGTAGTTTCCGCGCTCTTCATAAGAATCGAAGATGTCAAAACTTGAAGCACCTGGAGACAAAAGCACGTAGTCATTAATTCGAGATTTTTGATAAGCAATCAAAACTGCTTCTTCAAATGTGCCGATCAAGAAGGTCTCTGAGTAATCCCCAATATCTCGGTTGATTCTCTCTTTCGCTTCACCAACCAAAATCAAGGTCTTCACTTTTCGCCTGATCTTGTCTTTCAATGGCACGTAATTCAAATTGGTGTCTTTACCACCCATGATTAGAATCACGTTTTCATCATAAGAGTCTAGAGCTCGCAAAACCGCGTGCACATTGGTGGCTTTTGAGTCGTTGTAGAACTCAACACCACCAACTCTACGCACGTACTCCAGCCGGTGTGGCATGCCACCATAAGTGTCGATCACTCTCTGAATTGCCTCGTGCTTAGCTCCGTGCTCGCGAGCTGCTAAGATGGCTGCCATCACGTTCTCTTCAGAGTGCTGACCTCTCATCTTCATATTCTTAACATCGTAGTACTCAATCTCTGGCCCAGTTCGAACTCGAATCTGACCATCTGTTGAGACAGCTCCCCCAATGTTCATAATCTGTGGCTCTAGTGATGACTTGCGAGAGAAATAAAAGATTCGCCCTCTTTGAACAGCTGGGTCGCGAGCGAGCTCAACAACTGCATTGTCATCAGCATTCAAAATACTTGTTGTGGCTTGGTTTGTGTTGAGAAAGATTTTGCGTTTGGCATTTACGTACTCTTCCATCGATCTGTAACGATCAAGGTGATTTTCAGCCAAGTTGGTGAACACAACATTTTTAGGATTAAAGGTCTCGGCATGCTCAAGCATAAAACTTGAGACCTCTGCGATGACAATCTCAGCTTTTTCGGGCTGAAGCAGATACTCAGAGATTGGTGCGCCGTAATTGCCACCAATCCATGTGCGAACTCCTGATTCTTTCAAAAATACATCGATCAAATGAGCCGTTGTCGTCTTGCCGTTGGTACCTGTAATGGCAATTATTGGCTCTTTCACAAATTGAGAGCAAAACTCAAACTCGCCAGTAACTTTCACCCCACGGCTTTTGGCATAATCAAACAATTTCAAGTGAGATGGCACGCCTGGAGACAATATGATCACATCTTGATTTAAGAATGTCTTGGGCTGGTGACCGCCAAGCTCGAGCGTGAGGTCCATGCCCTGAATCAACTCAAGGAATGTCGACAGCTCGGCCTTAGATTTGTGATCACTTATTGTAACAGCAGCACCATGCTGGGTTAAAAACTTAGCCAACGCGACACCGGTTCTCGCCATTCCAACAATCAGGATCCTTTTGCCTCTGAGTTCTGATACATCCAAATGCATGTGCACCTACCTTAATTTTAGTGTGGCGAGACTTAGTACCGCCAAAAGAATTGAAATAATCCAAAAACGGACGATAATTTTTGTCTCGACCATTCCTTTAAGCTCAAAGTGATGATGAATAGGGGCCATCTTGAACACTCGCTTTCCTGTGAGTTTAAAAGATGCCACCTGTGTGATTACCGACAGAGCTTCAACCACGAAAACACCGCCAAGTAGTACAAGAAGCAATTCATTCTGGGTCATGACCGCCATCGCACCCAAAAAGCCACCGAGTGCCAGACTGCCAATATCTCCCATAAAGACCTGAGCCGGGTAAGTGTTGTACCACAGGAACCCTAGCCCTGCCGCCACCACTGACGCTGACACAGGAGTCAATTCACCAGCACCCTTCACATATGGGATCGAGAGGTACTCAGCTATACCCACGTGGCCCGCAACGTAAGAAAACAACATGAATGTTCCAGAACAGATAATAACTGGCACAATTGCCAAACCATCTAGTCCATCGGTCAAGTTCACGGCATTGGCACAACCCACTACAACTAAACTACCAAAAGCCACGTAGAAGTAGCCGAGCTCAATTGAAACCGATTTCAGAAAGGGTATTGCAACACTGGTTGGTATATGGCCCCCGTAAACCAGAAAGCCGATCACTGAGCCAGAAATTAAAAATTCAGCCAACAGCCTAACTTTACCAGGAACACCTTTGGTGTTCTTCTTACTCACTTTCAAGTGATCATCCCAGTAGCCAACGGCACCAAACCCTACGGTGATGGCCAAAACCGACCACACCAGTGGGTTGTTCAAATCAAACCACAGCAAGGCCGGCAACAACAAACCACCCAACATGAGCCCCCCACCCATCGTAGGAGTACCTTGTTTTTTCAAATGAGATTCAGGGCCATCGTCACGAATCGATTGGCCAACTTGTTTCCGAACCATGCGGCGAATGAAATGCGGACCCCAGATCCAGCAAACCAAAAAAGCCGTAAAGAATGAGATGAAAGTTCGAAAAGTGATGTAGCGAAAGACGTTAAAAACAGTGTACTGGTCAGCGAATTCAGTCAGCAGTCTATAGAGCATTCGTAAGTTATCCCAACAGATGTACGTCAAACCAATTTGGCGGTACTAATTTGCAGGCAATTCAGAGAAGTTCAAGCTTTTTGCTCGAAATCAACAGGGTGGAAGTCTTGGACCACTTGCTCCAATTTCATACCCCGAGAACCCTTCACAGCCACAATATCGTCGGGTTGTAACATAGAGGCCATTTGAGATGCAAGACTTTCTTTGTAAGTATCTGAAATGAAATAGGTTTTTTCGAAATATGCCTTCTTCAGACCGGCCTCAAATGCCTGCCCGGATGGCCCAACAAACCAGATAGCTTCGATATCTGTGCAGCCAACCATTTCACCAAGCTGTTCATGCTTCTCTTCTGCGAATTCACCGAGCTCAAACATCTCGCCTAACACGACAAGTTTTTTGCCTTGAATCTCAATTTCAAGAAGGTTCTTCATAAGCATGGCCATACTATCTGGGTTGGCATTGTAACCATCAAACAAAATGGTGCCGCCACCTTCAGACTTAATCAGCTGGTTGCGACCCCACTCTCCTGAGATCGAGGCCATATGCTGCCAAACCTCTTCAGGAGCTACACCAACGCTTATCGCGATAGAACAGGCCGCACCAAGATTGACCACATTATGTCGACCAACGACCGGCACCAAGGCCTTGCCCTCGTGACCAAATACCGTACCTGAGACATCAATTCCGTTCAGGTTTGACTGCATTGCCCTCAGAAAAACATCTGTTTCTTTTCGAAAGCATGAAAACCTCAAAAACTTTTGCTCTGGCCAAAGCTGATGAGCTTTGTCGTGCATCTCAATGGTAAATTCATTGTCAAAGTTGAAGATCTTGGTCGCTTCTGGGCTGGCTTCGTAGATCTCCCACTTGGCTTTCGCAATGTTTTCTTGACTACCAAGCTCACCAATGTGAGCGGTCCCCACCATAGTGCAAACGACGACATCAGGTCTCGCAATTTCACAAAGCCTTGTGATTTCGCCAAGGGCATTCATGCCCATTTCGAGTATTAAAACTTCGGTATCTTCTGGAGCCTCAAGAATTGTAAACGGCACTCCCCAGTGATTGTTGAAGCTGCCGGTGGCGCAGTGTGTTTTCATGCTACCGCTTACCAGTTGATTGGCCATTCTTTTCGTTGTGGTCTTGCCGTTAGAGCCTGTAATCGCCACAACCTGAAAGTCATTCTGCAACCTCCACCAAGTCGCCAGGCTGGCAAGCGCTTTTAAAGTGTCATCAACGACAACCACTGAAGTTGCATTCAAAAGTTCTTCGGTGATTACAGCCTCATCATGAATCAAAATACCAGCCGCTCCCTTATCAGCAGCTTGCTCGACAAATTGATGCGCATCGAAATTATCACCCTTCAAGGCCACAAAAAGCTGCCCCGTAAGGTCTGTGCGCGTGTCTGTGCCCACTCTTTGAAACTCAGATTCTCCTGAAGATCTCAATGAGCCTCCAAGAATCTCCGCCAACTTTTGCATACCCAAACTAATCATGACTTAAAATAACCTCTAGGCCTTACGTTCAAGCTGATCAAAACACTCTAAGATGACACGAGAATCCAAGAACTCGAATGTCTCAGCACCAATAGCTTGAGTGCTTTCATGGCCCTTACCAGCAACTAAAATGACATCATTTTCCCCTGCGATTTGCAAGGCGTGAAGAATGGCAAGCCTACGATCCGGCTGAACTTCTGCAACCTGCCTCATACTGGGATCGACCCCCTGCAAGATGTCTTGAATTATCGCATCGGGAGGCTCTGACCTCGGGTTGTCGCTCGTAACCACAGTCTGATCAGAGAGCCGACTTGCCACGTCGCCCATCATGGCCCTTTTGCCTTTGTCTCGATCACCGCCACAACCAAACAATGAAATTAAGCGACCGGCCCCAGGGCTTCTGCCCAGAGCCTCTTTTAAGGCTTTCAACGCTCTCTCTAGGGCATCTGGTGTGTGAGCATAATCAACGAATACCTGAGGCGCCTTGGCGCCATTCAGCCGAACCCTCTGCATACGCCCAGGAACACCATCAAAGGCTTCAATTGCTGATGTCAAAGTATTCAGTGAGGCCCCCGCAATGAGCCCAACTCCGATCGCCGCAACAGCATTATAGACGTTGTGCTCTCCCACCAGAGGCACCTGAAACTCGGCGCTTCCCCTTGGAGTCTTTAGCTTAACTTCTGAGCCTCGCAAGTTTGATTGCACGACTTCAAATTGAAGATCTGAGGGCCCTTTGCCAAAAGCCCAAGAGTGCATAGGCACCATTTGCTTCAACTTTCGCCCCCACTCATCATCAGTATTGATGATGCACTTTTTTGAAGGCTTTAAAGACGCTGGCAAAACATCAACAAACAGTCGACTCTTGGCCTCAAAGTAAGCCTGCATAGT
Source organism: Bdellovibrionales bacterium (assembly GCA_013216195.1). Taxonomy (GTDB): domain Bacteria; phylum Bdellovibrionota; class Bdellovibrionia; order Bdellovibrionales; family UBA1609; genus JABSOQ01. The sequence continues at coordinate 26,738 of JABSOQ010000015.1, read as the reverse complement.
TTTGTGATAATCGAGATGATCGCGAGACAGATTCGTAAATATGGCGGCATCGAACGGAAGGCCATCAGCTCTTTTTTGCTCTAACGCGTGCGAAGACACTTCAAAAACTGCGGCCTGGGCCTTCAAGTCGGCAAAATCTTTCAGACGTCTCTGTAGGGTCAAGGCATCAGGGGTGGTTAACTGAGAATCCCAAACCCGATCTGCCAAATGGTGGTCTATGGTGCCGAGAACACCAGTTTTCCAGCCATGAGCAGTCAGCACTTGTTCCACCATATAGCTAACAGTTGTTTTGCCATTAGTTCCTGTAACACCAACACAAAACAGGTCAGCTGCAGGGGCTCCGAACCAGATAGTCGCCAAGCTCACAAGAGCTTCTCTCGAACTCTTAACTTCGACGACAGCGCCTCGAAAACCATCAGGCACCTGAGAGCGGCTCTGAACGACGAGGCCAATAGCTCCCCTCTCGATTGCTGAGGCAATGTAATCATGCCCGTCTTGGGAGTGACCGACTATAGCCACATACACGCTACCTGGCTTCACCAGCCTGGAGTCCAAGCACAACTCGGTGACATCTTGATCCGCAGCTTCTCCCATTGAATAGGACGCAAACTGACTGAAAAGCTGGGCAACCTTCACAGTGATTCTCGCTTGAGCCGCAATGACACTCTGGTGTCAGCTTGCAAAGGCTCGCCCGGCCCCGGAGTCGTCGAGCTGATCTGACCCGAACCTTTGATTTTTATTACTCCACTGTGCCCTTTGAGTGACTGAACTGCCATGCGAAGACTCATACCGGTTAAATCCGGCATTTTCAACTCACTGGCTGAACCGGCCTGTAATTTTAGAATGTCTTTTTGCAACCGAGAGGTCTGGCCCTTTACCTCTGAGGTGATAACATTCTCTTGTGACAAAATCACAGGTGCGATCCCAGAGCGTCTCATCAGAAAGCTTCCAATTTGAGAAAATAAAGGAGCCGCGACTTGAGAACCATAGTAGTCATTTTCAGGACTATCAACTGCAACGTAAATTACATACTCTGGGCTGTGTGAAGGCAAAAAACCCGCGAAGCTGCTAATGTACTTACCCTTGAGATACCCACCAAATTCAGAGTCCACTTTTTGAGCTGTACCCGTCTTACCCGCAACAGGGTAGCCAGGAACTTTTGCGGCCTTTCCTGTGCCTCGCCCCGTAGTCGCTTGTGTTAGCATGAGTGACAGCATCGACGCCACTTCGCTCGACATGGCTCTGTAAGACTCACGCTCAGGTAAGTCGCGCCCTTTGCCATTCAATTTGTTAGATACAGACTTCAGAATTGTGGGCTGTTGATAAATACCTTTATTGGCAATCGTGAGGTAAGCCGTGGCCAATTGCAATGGCGTTACTGACAGACCATGACCAAACGAAATATTGCTCAGAAGGTGTTTGCGCCAAGGTGGCTTGTGCATAATGCCTTTGTTTTCACCTGGCAGGCCGACTTTGACTTTGCGGCCAAAACCCATTTTACTGAAAAACTCGAAGGCTTTCTGATCGCCAACTTTGAAACCAATTTTAGCTGAACCCACATTGCTAGAGTAAGACAAAACCTCGTTCACAGTCAGCTCATCAAACTTGTGGCTTGCATCGGCTTCCCGGATCCAGCGCTTGCCGACCCTCAACTTTCCGCCCTCACAATCAATTAAGGTTGAGGGCTTGATAAGCTGATTCTCTAGAGCTGCGCCGATAATAAAAGGCTTCATTGTGCTGCCAGGCTCAAAGGCATCACTAATCGCTCTATTTTTTCTCATATCAAAGGCGTAGTGTGTCGCCTGATTCGCATCAGCCCCTGGCACACTGGCCATGGCAATGACCTCAGCATCTTTAACTGAGAGAATCACTCCGACTGCTGACTGCGCTTCGTGCCGATCAATGGCCTCCATGAGTTTGTTCTCTAAGAAGTACTGAGCGTCTTGATCAACTGTCAGAGTGAGATCAAGCCCGTCGTCTTGATCAAGCAACAGCCTTGCGTCGCCAACTAATGGTCTCCCTCTTGCATCTCGAGGTACAATTTGCTTCAGCTTTTTACCTTGAAGATCTTGGTTGTACTTGTATTCGAGGCCCTCTAACCCGTGCCCTTCACGACCGATGAAACCGAGAACCTGAGCCATCAGCGCATTGTTGGGGTACACTCGTTTAGGCTCCTCAACAAAGCCCAAGCCCTTCTCTTTGAGCGCTGCTACTCGATCGCGCAAATCTTGAGGAAGCTTTCTTTTGATCCATACAAATCTACGTTTGTCTCCAGCGATCTGTTTACGGTACTTCTGCGAACTTCCACCAAGAATTTTTTTAAGCTGACGAGCAACATGTCGCTTGTTTTTGATAATTTTAGGGTCTGCAAAAAGTGAGTAAGATGGAACAGAAACTGCTAGCTCCCGACCTTTTCTATCTAAGATTGAGCCACGCTTCGCAGGCACGGTAATCGAACGACTGAACTGCTTCTCTTTCTGTTGCAGTAACCTTGAGTCAGGAAACAACTTTAAAGACGTGCCTCTGAATACGAGCCCAGCCCACATGAGCACGAATAAAATGAACAAAAAGCTCAATCTTTGCTTCATCTTGCTTTGCTGCACTCCCTGGCACAAAAGAATCTGTGCTCTCTGTTGTCGTTACTCACGGTCTGTTGATCAATACGCTAAAGCTATATTATCACCACTCATCTGAATAATCTGACCTTTTTCGGCATGCTCGAGTGTCAACTGGCTCATAGCATAGAATTTGATACGATCTGCACGAATTGACTTGGCCAATTGAATTGATTGACTTCGATACTCAGTTTGCACCTTTTTGAGGTGAGAATTCATTTTGACAGCTTGATATCCGAGCCGTCTCGACTCCATTTTAAAGAAAACTAACAAAAACAAACTGGTCACAATGATCCACACACTAAGATATGGCTTAAGATGACTCGCCTTCTCTTTGATTTTTTTGCTCATAACTCCTCCTGAGTCTGTCTCAAAAAACCGCGCAATTTTGCGCTCCTTGCTCGGGGATTCGATTTCTTCTCCTCCCACGTGGCTTGAACTACTTTCTTGTTAATACGACGCCCTAAATCCTCTGAAGCCTTAAAAACATTTTTAACTATTCGGTCTTCTAAAGAGTGGAACGTAATCACCAACAACCTTCCATTCTCACTTAATAGACCCATCATGTCTTTCAAGGCTTGCTCGAGGGGCTCGAGCTCTTGATTCACTTCAATTCTAAGGGCAAGAAAGTACTGGGTCGCTGGATGCCAACCCTTCTTCCGCCATCCCTCTTTTTGCGCAATCAAATCAGCCAGCTCAAGAGTTGATCGAAATGGTTTCTCATCTCGAGCATTTAAGATCGCTTTGACTACCTTGCCTGGTTTTCTCACTTCTCCAACGTAATAGAACAGGTCTCGCAATTGATCTTCAGACCACGTGTTGACAATTTCAGCTGCTGTCAGCTGCTGATTCTGATTCATCCGCATATCGAGGGGTCCATTTTGCTGGAAACTAAAACCTCGATCAGCCTGATCGAGTTGTGGGCTGCTAACCCCAAGGTCAGCCAAAATCAGATCAAACTTCTGGTTCGGTACACCCTCAAATTTCTCAACCAAGCCGACGAGGTCATGAAAACTTCCATGTACGATTTGCAAGCGCCCTGACTCGATTTCTTTTTGATATTCAGCTTTAGCGAACTCAACAGCTTGCAGGTCTTGATCAACAGCGAAAACTCTCAACTCGGGAAATTCATTTGCAAGGGCAAAGGCATGCCCGCCACGACCAAACGTGCAATCAAGAAGAGAGCTCGACTGCCCATTCTCTGGGGTGGCCATATCAATCACTGGCTGTAGCAATACCGGGATGTGCTGATCGCTCATAAGTCCAGCTCCCCTTCTAAATCAGCCACAACTGCCAAAATGTCTTCAAACTCATCTGCCATCTTCTCTTGTAGTGAAGTCCAAATAGGTTCTGACCAGATTTCGATTTTCTGCCCCATGCCAACCAGCATGACTTTTGAGTCGACACCAGCAAAAGTTCTAAGACTCTGTGGCAGGTTCAATCTGTTCTGCGTGTCTAGACCTACGACCTGGCCACCTGACATATAAAATCTTTGATAAGCTTGCACTTCTTTTTTCAAAGAAGGCATCTGGGCAATTTTTTGTTCGAGCTTTTTCCAGTCAGATAGCAGGTGCAGATCAAGGCACTTCTTTTTTTGACTGAGGCTATTGGTGACGACAAATTCAGGCTTCTTTTTACCGAGGTCTTCTCGATAAGAAGCTGGAAGGATCAAACGACCCTTTTGATCGACTTTGCAATCAAATCGTCCACGAAACACTTTGGTCTTCCTAACCTTTTGCCTGACTTCATCCTAAAGTCAGCCCCATCACTCCATCCATGGTGCGACGGGTAGTAAAACAATCTGGTTCGTGACGACTACCAACAACAACCCAAGTCTCCACAAAAAACCACATTCCTCCACCAGTCTCCACTCTAGCATCAGGCCAATTTCCGTCAAGTCTGGGTGATTTATCTTTGGGCTTATTGACAGGTCATGTTAGCCTAAAAACAGGTTGAACATGAGTGGTTTGACTAGACTGCTGATGCTTACCTGGTAAGGGTTTCAGAGGAACCAGCAGGTTCAAACTGGCCTCGACTTGCCAATATCAATTGCAATTGTTCGGGGGAGCAATACCAATGGCCATGATGGAGTGTCCTCGCTGTAAGTTTCTACAACCTGAAGACAGGTTTTGTGCAAACTGTGGCATCGACATGCAAGCCTATGACTCAGGTCCAGCTCCTGTTTATCAGAAAGTCTTCTCCAACACCTGGGTCGCAGCTGTTTCAGTTGCAGCCGTCATCATCGGAGTCGTGGTGTTCTTTCAGATGCAACCTGACAATGAGCCAGAATTTGGCAACACCACCCTGACTCGAGATGAGGAATTCTCAAAAGAACGCGAAGAGAAGCTAGCCCAACAAAAAGAAGACTCTCAAAAAAGAAGACAAGCCCGAAAAGACGCTCGCCGAGCCGCTCAGCTCGAGCAAGAAAAAGCTCGTGATGAAGCGAGACTGGCTCGCAATCAAGCCATCTCAGGCGCTTCATCAAAAACGCAGTCTGGTGTAGACACCACAGCCACCTCAGCCGCAGTGAAGCAACTTCAGATCGGTTTTTATGAAATTAGCAGAGCAGACGCTGACACTTTGATTTCTGCCGGTGAACCCATCGATGAGTACTTCTTTAAAGTGCGCAAAGCCAACCTAGATCTACTTGGATCTGCTCAGAAGCTACCAGGATCAGAAGCGAAATCACTTCAAGATGGCATGGCCATAAGTAAAATCATGAGCTTCGCTCCTAGCTCAGGAGAAATCAGCTGGGAGTTTGCTCTTGAGATCTTGCCTAGCCAACAGGGTGACATTTTGGAAATGACCGTATCTGGCGGGCTCTACACTACGGGTTTTGACAATATCCCCGCCTCTTTTGACCTCGACCCGGTGTTAGCAGAGTTAACTGACGAAGAGGTGCTGGTTTTGGTCGGAATGATTCCACACGCACCTATTGACGACCCTGATTCGTCAGGCCTCAGAGGATCACCCTTGCAGGTTCTCACCTCTGAAGCCTTTCAAACTATGCAGTCAGATTTCTTTATTGTTTTAGAACCTCGCTAGAGACTCTTTACAAAAGCCAAAACCTCAGCGGCATGGTCTGGCACTTTGACCTTACGCCACTCTTTTACGAGCTTGCCATCGGCTCCAATAACAAAGGTCGAGCGTTCAATGCCTCGAACCATTTTGCCGTACATGTTTTTTAGTTTTATGGTGCCAAAAATCTCACACATTTTTTCATCAGGATCACTAATCAAGTCGATCGAATAGCTCTGTTTTGACTTAAAATTTTCGTGGCTTTTCATTGAGTCGCGAGAAACCCCATAAACCTCAGCGCCAAGCCCTTCGAACTGGCTGTGCAGTTTTGTGAAATCATGCCCCTCAACGGTGCAGCCCGGAGTCGAATCTTTTGGGTAAAAGTAAATCACGACAGTTTTGCCTTTGTGATCAGACAACTCAAAAGTTTTCTCGCCGGTCATCTCGGCCTTAAAGTTTGGTACAGGCTGACCTACAGCCACCTGAGAGTCGTAAGTCTTAAGATCCGAGCTTGGCTTTGTAGTCGCTACCTTTTTAGCTGCCGCCTTTTTGGTGACTTTCTTCGCAGTTTTTTTGGTCACTTTCTTTTTGGTGGCTTTTTTCTTAGCCACTTTTTTCTTCACCACCTTTTTTGCAGCTTTTTTGGTGGCCTTCTTCTTCACTGCTTTTTTTGCAGCTTTCTTGGTGGCCTTTTTTTTCGTTGCTTTCTTGGCCGCTTTCTTCTTGGTCGTCTTCTTCGTGGCTTTCTTCACTGCCTTTTTGGCCGCTTTCTTTTTGGTGGTCTTTTTCTTAGCTGCCTTTTTTGTTGTCGCCTTCTTTTTGCGGGTGGCCATGCTGGTCTCCTATTGTGTGCTGTTTTCGAGTTCAAGGCGTATGGGTATACCAAAACAGGAAAGACTTGCCAAATTCCGTGAAACACTTCTACTGTAGGGGTTCTGCCGGGGATCAACACCGACATTTTGGGGGAAATCCATGTCTGAAGACTTCTTTCGACACAAGCTGGGTCCGGGATGGATCGAGGTCATCGTAGGCTGCATGTTTAGCGGCAAAACCGAAGAGTTAATCAAACAACTCAAACGTGCCAAATACGGCAGACAAGCGATACAAGTATTTAAGCCAAAAATCGACGATCGATACTCTGAAGAGCACGTGGCCTCTCATGATCAGATGATGTTTCCATCAGAGGTGGTATCTTCGCCTCACGAGATCCTAAGCAAAATCGAGAAACGAACCCAGGTGGTTGGTATCGATGAAGGCCAGTTCTTCGATGAAGATCTAGTAGAAGTTGCCACAGTTCTCGCTAACAATGGCAAAAGAGTCATTATTGCAGGTTTAGACACCGATTGGAAAGGCCGGCCTTTTGGAAATATTCCAGCATTGATGGCGGTTGCAGAGGTCGTGCGCAAGCAGCACGCAATCTGCATGGTCTGTGGCGAACCAGCTAACAGAACACAGAGATTGATTGCAGCCGAGGATGACATTCTGGTAGGCTCCACAGAGGCTTACGAGGCAAGGTGTCGCAAGCACTTTGACCCTGATTTATCGAGCCGATTGGCACAACTGCAAACTGCGAAGAAGAACAAGGAGTCGTCGCATGATCGAAAGCATGAAACTGTCTCAGCTCATCAGTGAAGATCAAATCCAAGAGCGCATCAAAGAGATGGGCGAAGAGATCACAGACAAGTATGAAAATGGAGACCTGATTGTTCTCGGCGTACTCAAGGGTTCGTTCATGTTTTACTCAGACCTAGTGAGAGCGATTGATCTCGACATCAAATGCGACTTTCTTGGTGTAACGAGCTACGTTGGAGCTAAATCGTCAGGTGAGTGTAAGCTGACATTAGATGTCGGCATGTCTTTAAAAGACCAGAATGTGTTGATCGTAGAAGATATCGTCGACACCGGCCTCACTATGAATTTTTTAAAACAGCATTTAGAGAAACGTGGGGTAAAAAGCCTTTCAACAGCATCTCTACTTTTTAAGCCTGATGCACTGAAGGTCGAGTGCTCTATTGACCATGTTGGCTTTGAGATCGCGAATGACTTTGTAGTGGGCTATGGTCTTGACTACCAGGGCATGTATAGAAATATGCCTTATATTGCGCAAGTTCAAAATATGAACTAACAAGCCTGAGCAGGCTGGGCTACGCCTGGCTTGCAACCTGATACTTGACCCAGTCGCCGTGGCAATCGACACAAGTCATCACATCACCCGAGTCATCGGTTTCGTACAACATCCAAAGCTTATCGCCACCGAAACCTTTAGAGCTAACAGCTTTGAGCGCCCCCTCTTCTTTTTTCAGAAACAAGGTCTTAGGCTTTTCTAGCGGCATAGGGCTATCTTGAGTTCTCCGTATATTGAGCGCAAAACAAGTGCCCCGATTGTGCTGGGGCAAGTTGATCGGTAGGGTTCGATGAAACCACAACCCCTTTTCTATTTGAAGCTCACAAACAGAATCGGGCGGTTCCAACTCTTCCCCATAAGAAAAGACCTGCATCTGAGTTTCATCGATCTGCAAGTTGTGGCTGAGAGTCCAAATCAATTCTGAGCTTGAGTGAACAAAGTTCGTCTCGCCGGCAGCAGGGCGCCGGCTCGGCAGAGCATGCAACAACTGCAGTTCACCTTTTTTGTATTCACAAACCAACGAACAGTTCAAAGCTTTCCCTGCGCCGATTAAAATCGAACCATCTGCTCGTACCCCCATCGACAACACTCCACCATGAGCCCTAATCGGCTTAGGCAACTTCACTGCGAACTCTTCGATTCGACAATCGTCTGTAATATGAAATGCCCTGAGGCCAGGCGCTTGCAAGTCAGAGGTTAGCAAAACAATGCCTCCGCTCACATCACGAATCGCGACGAGATCAAAAAAGAATCCACAAAACTCTGGAAACTGCATTTGACTCAAGACCTGATCACCAGCAGTGACCAGCAGAGTAAGGGGCCCACCAGGAAATGGGGGACCATCGAAACCATGATCAGCGAAAAAGTGAAAGGTCTTGCCTGTAGATTCAATAGCTGCGTGATTTCGAACGTGGGTTGTCACGAGCGGCGGCAGATCGAATCGACAGATTTCAAACTCATCATTCTCATTTTTTTTAATGTACACCAACGGCTGAGCCTCCCCGATACAGGGCGCTAGGCAAAACAAGTTTGGCCCCAACCGAAAGCCCTCGCTGAACATCAAATTCGACGGAATATCCAGCCTTCCCGAGGCCACCTTAGAAAATTGCAGCATAAAAAACCCCAATTCTAAACCGGCACAAAGTCTTCGGCATTCTCTCGATTTATAGAAACATGGCTACAATGCCGACAATAGCCCCATTCGGGGTCAGAAAGATGGAACTGATCTTGGTCAATTTTTAAAAGCTTTTTTCTGAAAGCCTCTGCCCGATTGCTCTGCCAAATTTCATCGAAACTGCTTTCATAAATATTGCCTATTTCGTGATGACTTACGCAACACAACTTCATCGAGCCATCTACCTCTATACGAGCGTAGTTGTAACCGATCGTGCAAGGAATACTCGTGTAGAGGGCCTGACTCAAGCCGCCGTCGCCTGGCTGATCACCGGCTTCATTGTCGACACCTTCAGGCTGTGACTGCTTGGGAGGTGTCTTGAGCAACCGACTCTGCAGGTAGCACCTGGCCTGTTCAGCAACAGTAACTGCCCCCTCGTAGACCCTTTCAATATCTGGCATCTTTTTGCGAATCAGATCTCGGCCTTTTTTTATCATACCTGAAGCCCTTCTGAATGCGATGGTGGCAAAATATCAGGCCCCGGCGGCAACAATTCCTCATCAAGCTCCGGGAACAAATGCTTCTCATCTTTGATAAACACGCCTCCCGCTTTCGCAAGTACTCTCGCATAATCAAGAAGCTCAACGCATTCGGCCCTTTGCGACGCCGTCAATGCTTGCTTCTTCATAAATGGGCTATGGATCTCAAGCGTCTTGAAATACAAAATCTTGGCACCCAACTCAACCGCAAGCTTGGCCATGTCGACCACACTACGATAGTTCTCATTTGTTATCACTTGCATTAAGGTCAAGTCTGCTCCGAAGCCATTACGCTTTTTAAACTCAGCAAACCTCTGCAAGTTTCTCATCACTTTTGCAAAATGCTTTGAATTTTGTCTTGGCCTTGTGGTGAGATAAGTCTTCTCATCTGGCCCACTAATGTTCACAATAATCTCGACATTGGGCACACGATAATTTGCGACCTCACAGATCTCAGAGACCTGCTCATCAGATAGGTACTCAAGGTTTGACAACACTTCAACATGACAACCCTTATCCCGTGCAGCCACTATGAGCTCTACAGCCATCGGATGAAGCAATGGATCACCAACACCACCAAACTGAATGTACTCAACTGACCAAGGTAAATCGTCGATAAATTTTAACAATTTCGAGCCATCGGCCTCTTGTCTCATAACTTCAACGACATTCTTTTTTAGCTTTCCATTTTTGTCTCGGTTCAGCCTCATTGCCTCATTGGCGTAAAGACCGCAGAAGTTACAGCTATGGGTGCACTTGTTACTCAGATCGATATGGACATGCCTTAAGTAGCCTTGTGACGAGAGTGTATTCATCGACCAAGCTCTAGAGTTTCCGAGCAAAGGCGAAATGCAAACACGGTTTTTTTTCAAATCTACGTTGATTTGAAGATCGATGTATAGCTGTCGAATAGAGCGCACCGTTTGCTCAGAGAAAGCATCTGTTGGTCTCAGATGAAGTTCATCAAAACCGAAGCTAAGCACCCGCTGAATCGTCGAACTCAAGTGCTGAATATTGTCCGTTGAAAAACGAATCTCTGGAACAATTGGCAGGCCAGGGCCTAGATGCCTCACACGGTCAAACTTTTCACAAATGGTATTGTCGACATAGCGATCGAGACCGAACCCCTCAAACACCTGAGACGTTCGACTACTAGGTTCAAATTTAGCGCTTAAAATCCAACCACAATTGAGACTGTCGAGGTACACCGGCGACTCTGATGCAAAATCTTCGAGCGGCAAAGCGACTTGCAGCTTGTTGGTCATTTCAGAAAGCGCTTGGAGCGTCGGCAAATTGGTTTCAAATTCTGCCCGATCGCAAACATCGACAAACACCGGCTCTGAAGAGCCCAGGCGGCCAAAACGCTTGATAATAGACCGAATCGCTGGAAGCTCGCGAAAGGCTTTCATCTCTCTCCCCGATGAGGCACAGTGAAATCAAAAACTAAATCAAGGCTGGCTGTAGGTAAAATAAAATCGAGCACCGAAAACACAAAACACCTTCGACGCATAGCTCTAGAGAGCCCTATGTGAAGTCTTTTTAGGGGATCATCAGCTTTTGACCAGCCCGGATCCTTCTAGGGTTTGAAATGTTATTCATATCCATCAGAGTTCTTTGCTTGACGCCATAGCGCCTCGCAATACCGCTGATGGTTTCGCCGCTCTGTATTCTGTGAATTTCTCCGGAAAAGCCAGACAACTTGGCGGCTGGCAGGTTTTTTAGCTCAGCCGAGGCTGCTGCGAATTGATCAACAGGAAGTCTAACAAAAGTCTTTTTGTTCAAGGGGTAAGAGCCTTTCCAAACCCGATCATGCACATGCATATTGAAGAGCTTAGCCCTCTTTTTGTCTCCACCAAACCATTTAAAAAGGTGTTTCACGTCTAAGTTCTTAGTCAAAACTAACTTTTCGCTTTTCAACTCAGGAGCCATTTTGACCTTGCCAAAATATTTGAGCGCGTTTTTCTCAGCTTCAAGTGCAGCTAAAAACGAGGCGTAAAAGTTAGCAGAAGCAAAACCAAACCTTCCACGCCTGACCTCCGTGAGCTCAGCCAAATCGCGGGTGCCAAATCGTTTCACAAGTTTTCGAACTCCGAAGGCGCCGTGATTGTAACCAGTCACTGCAAGCGGCCAGCTTTCTAGCATTTTGTAGTTAGAGGCTAACATCTTTGCTGCAGACTCAGTGGCCTTTAGAGGATCATTTCTCTCATCAACACTGGCATTCAATTTCATGTAGCTCTTGGCAGTTCTTCTCATGAACTGCCACATACCACTGGCGCCGACCTTCGAGCGTGCCTTTGGATTAAACGAGCTCTCCACGTAAACCAAACGAGTCAACTCGAGCGGGAGATTGGCCTTGGCAAAAATGTCTTCCATCTGCTGAATGTATTTACCAGAGTGATAGATACCCTCAACAAAGCGATTTTTCTGCCCGAGCTGAAAGCGCAAACGACCTTTGCGACTCGCTTTGAGGTACTTGTTTTTCTCATCAACATTTTGAAACAGGTACCAGTAGCGAAGATCTTTTCCACTAAGGCCGACCGAGCTTTTCAATCTCGCCAAACGCTCGAGGCGCTCACGTACCTCTTTTTTAGCTGCGTTGACCAGCTTACGCCTTTCACGACTCTTTTGACGATCGCTCAAATCTTGGCGCCTCATGATCTCTTTGAAATCGACCTGTTCATAAACCAAGTGCACATACTCGCTATCGTGAAGCAAACCTTGATCCGTGCTGTATTTGGTGTAGATGTCGAGCCAAAAAGACACTCTGGGCTCCATACCTGTTGGCACCGAAAAAGCACCCGTGCCGTATCCTAAGCGATCTTCTTGCCCGCTGTAATCTGGAGGACGAAAATCAACAGCCTCACTAAGATCGATCTCTCCGTAGATTTCTTGAAGCTCGACAGGAGTGTCTTCTTCTGAATGGCTGCCTAAAGAGGCCAATAGAAGTAAAAAAACTAAGAAGTAACGATTCCCCAAACCCAACATCGGTTTATTTGATCAGTCGAAGGAGGTCTGGTCAAATCAGCCCCACAAGTTTCAGCTGAAGCGAACAAAATATTTACTCAACCAATGAGATCGCGAGCGCATCAAAAAGAGCACGGGCAGAGTAGGTCTTCGAAGAGGACCCGTTAAATAGAAATACAAAAGTCATAATGCTGCCATCTTGCCGACCAGCATAGCCCGCAAGGCCAGACACCCCATTAAGCAGCCCCGTCTTAGCGCGCACCCAACTCTCGGCGGCGCTTCCCTTCATTCGACCTTTGAGCGTGCCGTCTAACCCCGCAACGGGATAACTGGCCAAGTTCTCGGGAGCCAAATCATAGCGCTGTGTTAAAAGTCTTAAAAAATCATGGAGAGTCTTAGCCTTCATTTTGTTTTGCCTTGTAAGCCCAGAGGGGTTGTAAATCTTTAGCCCCTCTGCAAAGCCCCAGCTAGCCACCTGCTGCTGCAAAAGACCAATCCCTGTCTCCATAGTCGCAGGCTGCTCACCACTATCAGCAGCCAGATGTTTGGTCAGCATTTCAGCGACGTAATTGTTTGAGAATTTCATCATGTCTCGAACCACCAGAGCCAAAGGCTTGCCTTCCTTTTCAGCAACTACCCTTGCTGTCATCGGTGCCGAACCAACCGTGACCTCCCCCTCTACCTCAATGCCCCTTCTCTGAAGAAAGGCCTTTAAGTTGTACCCGCTCCAGAGATCGGGCTTCACTATGCTCTTGTAGACCACTTTCTCGTTGAGTTTCTGAGATACCTCACCACTTACAGTTACAATGTCTCCGTAAAAAGAATCTCCACCTGAGCTACGACTGACCTCAATGCGGCTCTTTTGTCTTCTCGACACAGTCTTCGTATTGTTAACAACTCTGATGTAGTCGTTATCTGGGTCAGCATACACTGCAGCTTTTTTACCAACTCTTGAGCCGGGTCGAACATACACATTCACAGAATTCCAATTGAATGACATCGCTCCAATAGGTGCGGCATAGGCGCGGTCGACATCAGAGCCCTCTCTTGAAGGATCTTTTCTGACTCGGTCAAACCAAGTGTCATCAACAACAATCCCACCTCTAATAACTCGAACTCCGGTTCGAATGAAGTCATTAACCAGAACCCATAAATCTTCAGACACGAAGCCCGGATCTCCAAACCCCTTGAGGTACAAAGGGCCCTCAACCACTCCGTTTTTAACTCGACCGTTGATCATCAATTGAGTCTTGAATTTTTTGTTTGGCCCAAGCTTAGACAAGGCAACCCCGGCAGTGACAACTTTCGATAGTGAGGCTGGAATCATCAGCTTCTCAGCGTTTAAATCGTAAACTGGAGTTATCTGACCCTCTCGACTCGAACTCACATAAAGACCGAGCTGATTTCTAGAAAAGCCTTTTTCTTTTATGATTTTATCAAACTTTTTCTGCAAATCCGAAGAGACACCTTGGTTGGTCTCATTCGCACTCACAGACTGAATACAGACAACAAACGTAAATATCGCGAACCAACTCAATTGTGCTGCCATGCTCCCCCCAATTTCTTTTGGGCTTTTAACAAATGCCTAGAAAAAGGCTAACATTCGGCTATTTCACCCACAAGGGAGCTCGCCATGAAACTGCGGCTTTTATTAGCTTTGATCTTGATAGCCTTGAATTTAGGCTGCACGAAAACTCAAAAAGGTAGTCAAGACACTGTCGTGATCGGACTCAACTCAAAACCTGCCAGCCTAGATCCGCGCTATGCGAAAGATGCAGCTGGAATGAGAATACTAAGTCTTATGTTTCACAGTTTCGTTAGGGTTGGCCCCGGTTTGACAGTTGTGGGCGACGCTGCCTCTGAGTGGAACTGGAAGCAAAATAAGCTCGAGCTCAAAGTCCCTAAGCCCCTAGTCTTTCACAATGGAAGAGCTGTGACCTCTGAAGATCTACTCTTCACGTTCGAAGCCTATCAGCAAAAAGACTGCCCATTTCGCTCTTCCTTGAGTGGTCTGCAGAATGTAAATGTGAGCGAAACAGACGAAAGTTTCACAGTCGAGCTGAGTTTTGACAAGTTCTCTGCCAAGTTTCTGGCATCTGATTTACCGATCATTCGAATACTTCCCAAAGACCTCGTTGAGCAACAAGGTGCTGAGTTTGGTAAAAACCCGGTCGGTAGCCATCACTTTGAATATGAAAAGAATGAAAACAACTCGATCTTCTTGAAACTCTCCAAGGCCTCAAAAGACATTGCGATAAAGCGTCTCGAATTCAAATCGGTTTCAGATGAGTTCACACTCATGAGCAAATTGAAAAAGGGCCAGGTGCATCTCGTTCAAAATGACTTACCCAAAGATAAAATCGCAAGCCTGAAGAAAAACCCTAATCTCGAGGTCGTAAGCTACCCCGGCCTAGCTTTCACTTATGTGCTAGTGAACTTTAAAAACCCAGCACTCAGCAAGAAGGCTTTCCGTAAAGCTTTGGCTCATTCTCTAGATTTAGACCAAATTATCAAATTCAAGCTCGGAGGTCTTGCCCAGCGAGCAACTGGCCTGCTCAGCCCTGCCACAGCCTTCTACAATAGAGATCTCATTCCTGTTGAATTCAATCTTCAAAAAGCCAAACAGCTTTTAAAGAACCTCGCCTCAGATTCAAGTGAACTTGTATTGAAAACCTCTCATCAACGAAGCGCTCGCGATACGGGGCTAGTGCTCGCCAAAATGATGAGTCAAACTGGGGCCTCTGTGCGCGTTGAAAGTTATGAGTGGGCCACATTTTTTGAATCTGTACAAAAGGGCGACTTTGATATGGCAACAATGAAGTGGGTTGGAGCAATAGACCCAGACCTCTATCGAATCGCATTCCATAGCTCTGAGGTGCACCCGGGAAGAAATCGCGGTCACTACCTCAACCAGACACTCGACAAATTGCTAGACGAAGGGTTGTCAATTGCTGATCCCGACAAGAGACTTGAGCACTATTTTAAAGTCCAAAAAATTGTTTTCGAGGATCTCGCCGTGCTCCCTCTCTGGTATGATCAGCAAGTGGCAGTAATTCATAAGTCTTTAAAAGGCTATAAGCCTGTCGCCAATAGTGACTATTTTCCTGTGTTGAAAGCGACTTTGAAGTAGATGGCAGAAGAAAAACAACAGAGAGCAAAAGTTCTATGTGTCGATGATGAACCCGGCGTTCTGCAATCTCTTACTAGATTGCTAAAGAAAGACTTTGAAGTCTATACTGCTGCATCTGCAGAAGACGGCCTGAAAGTGTTAGAAGATCAAGCTGACATGGCCGTAATTGTAAGCGACTACCGCATGCCAGGCATGAACGGTATCGAGTTTCTTAAAGAGGCTCGCAGTATGACACCCTCAGCTGCCCGCACCATATTGTCTGGCCAAATTGATATCAACGAACTTTCTGAGGCCATTAACAAAGCTGAAATTCACCGCTTCTTTTTAAAACCATGGGAGAACGATTACCTACGATTACAAATTCATGAAGCTGTACAGACTCACATCAATCTGTCTGAAAAGAGTCATTTTCAACATTTGGCCATCACTGACCCTGTCACTGGTCTGACCAATCACCGCTACTTTCAAGACCTGTTGCGTGAAAAGATCGAAGAGCAGACTCCCCTGGCTTTGCTAATGGTCGATGTCGACCACTTCAAAAGCTTTAATGATAAATACGGGCACCCTGAAGGTGATCGACTTCTCCGAGGCATCGCCTCAACCATTGATAACTTTATTGAGCAAAAGGGCAGTGTCTCTCGCTACGGAGGGGAAGAGTTTTCTGTACTGCTTCCGCAATTCGAAAAGCGCCAAGCCATGGAGCTAGCCGAGCAGCTAAGGCTTCATCTCGCAGAAAACCCAGTGCCTGGACCAGGTCGCGAAGCCTACGTCACCGTCAGCATTGGAGGGGCCTGCTTTCCCGAACACACTGACACTCCGCAAGTTCTCATACAGCTTGCGGACGATGCCCTTTACAAGTCTAAAGGCTTAGGCCGCAATTGCACCAGCATAGCTGAAGCCTCTTGATCGCAACGGACCCCAAACTCGACTTCTTCAGACACTCAATCAAACCTATTGTACAAGCCCCGGCTCTTAGAGGTCCAAAAATACTTGAAATCGTTGATGGGTTCTAACTGCCTGGTAAACTTAAAGAATGAAAAATCGAGACTGGATATTAGTCATTTCACTCTTGTTTGGCGCATGGGCGATTGACCAAGCTACCAAGTGGATTGCACTGAACACGATCACGCAATTGCAGTTTTACGGCCCGTTTGGTTTAGTGCTTCATAGAAACCCTGGTGCCATTCTCGGAGCATTTTCGGGCCTACCACCCTTACTTCGAATTGTGTCACTCTCAACCGGCGGCGCTTTTCTAATATTTATTTACGGGTCTATTCAGTATTTGCTACCAAGGCGATCTCTGATGTTGCGATGTGGAATGTCGATTCTTCTTGGCGGCATCTTAGGCAACGTGACCGACCGGATCATCGACGGCTCAGTTGTCGATTTCTTACTGCTCGGCTCGCCAAAAATGTCGACGCCAGCATTCAACGTGGCAGATGCAGTTCAATGGGTTGGTTATTTCATGATTGTGTTCTCGCTATTGAAAGAGGGAGCTCAAATTTGGCCAAATGAAAATGAGCGCAAACAAGTTTGGGTTATGCCTCGGTTTCAACTGAAGTACTGTTTTGTTCTCATGTTTATTGGCCTTGGTTTTGCTTTAGTGGCAGGAGTATTTGCTTACACCTATATCAACATTACCATCGAAGACATTGTTGTAGGCCCAGCCGGAGTGCTTCAGAGAAAGTTCTTGGTACCTTTTCTGCAGGTCTATAGCGTTATCTCTCTAGGGTTCATGGCAACGCTGTTTATGATCGGAAGAACGCTGTCTCATAGAACGGCAGGCCCGTTGATCGCGTTTCAAATGTTTCTAGATGATGTTCTTCATGGCAAAGACAGGCCACTCAAACTTAGAGCGGGTGACGAGTTCCATCATCTTGAAGAACTGGCGGAAGAGATTCGCGAGAAACTGAAAAAGAATTTTGATGCCAAATCAAATTCAACGAAAGCACCTCTTGATGATCAGGTTCTCTCAATAACTGACGCCAATACAATGGCAACACACAAGAACGGATCAGAAAATTCGTAACGACTGATCTGCAGCAAGATTAAACTAACTTTGAACTCGAAATCTTCTCAAGGGCGTAGCGCTTCGGAGGCTTAGCCCCTTCATCAGAGGCCACTAAGTAATCGCCATTTGGGTTTCTCACAATACCAATCGGATGTACAACTCGAGCCCTACCGGGCCGAGAGCCTCCCTGATAAACCAAACTGACATCTGCCTTATTCTGAATAGCTTTAATCAAATTTGCGGTTCTCTCTCGCTCTTTAAGATCTTCTAGTGAGTACGAGCTCCAGTTCAAACTCGCACCTTGGGCTGTTACCGCGTCTTGTAGCACTGCTGAATCAGTCAGTCTTGAAAAGCACTCGAGTGCCACACCTAAGCAAGCCCTAGCATCATCAAGAGCCCGATGGGCTTGACCTTGCTCAAGGTTCAGTACCTTGATTAGTGTTTGTAACTTATGGTTTGACGATTCTTTTATGAGTTTGCGCGATAGCAAACTGCTGCAAAGCACTGGGTTAGTCGGTAAAGGCAAGCCCGCCTGCTCTATTTCAGGTGCTAAGAAACCAAGATCAAATGGGGCATGGTGAGCTATCGGTATACTGCCTTCAATGAAACGTGCAAAATCACCGATCACTTCGCCAATCTTTGGAGCGTCAGCTACCATCTCGTTAGTGATATTGTGTATACCGATTACGAAGTCTGACATCATCTCATCTGGCTTGACCAATGTCTGGTAAGTCTCAACTTCTTGCCCGGCACTCCATTTCACTGCTGCTATCTCACAGATCTGTGACTGAAGTGGGTACTGCCCCGAGGTTTCGGTATCAAAGGCTACGTAGGTCAAATCGCTCAAAGGTTGGCTCAAAATGCTCATAGGAGCATGAGATTAGCAGAGGGGTCTTACAGTGTCACAACTTCTGGACCTTTTTCGTATCAGTCAGTATAAAGGCCTTCGATTGCAAATAGGCTAATGCTGTCAGGCGTTTACAAGGCTTAATAGGTTTTCGCAGATCTCTGATGCTTTAGTTAAGCCCTGAAAATCACGATATATTTAGAGATTGGAGCAACCACCGTTTTGAGAATCTTGCACTCATCATTTAGAACTGAGATCACTGGCTTTTTCATGGCCCTGCTCATCTTTACGGCAGCCTTTTCTGCGGCTCAAGCAGCTGCGGGAGAGGGTCAGATTAACCAGAACCCTATGAGCATTGATTTTGTTCGCCCAGAAAAAGACAGAATTGAGCCCGAGCAAAACGTAGAGGTCGTTGTGCATGTGCTCCTAGACAAACCTCATCACGCTTATAGCGACCGCTTTCGAATTGTCGACCCGAAAATTGAATGGCTAAAGGTCAGTAAGCCTAGAATAAAAAACGAAGTGAAGTTTTTTGATCCAATCTCCAAGAAAGACAAAAAAGGAATTGCCGATGGGCCCGGCCAGATTTCTTTTGTTCTTGAACCCTCAAAGGCGGCACCAAGAGGAGCCCAAACATTAGCTTTTGAGCTCGAGTACCAAGCTTGCACTGAAAAATACTGTCTACTTCCAATCAAACTGCCTTTTGAAGTCAAGATAGCGATTGGAGAGGCTCAAGCAACACCCACTGATAATGGTCTGAGCCTAACTCAGCTCACCAGCAAAGAGGGAATACAGGGCTTACTCGCTGAGAACCTTTTCATGACCTTTTTGCTAGTTTTTCTTGCTGGTGTTCTCGCGAGCTTCACCCCTTGCATCTACCCGATGATCCCGATCACTCTAGCTGTGCTAGGTGCACGTGATGATCACCGAAGTAAAACTGCCAGCCTGAGCCTAAGCCTGTCTTACGTTCTGGGAATAGCCGTAACCTACTCTCTCCTTGGGGTGTTTGCCGCCCTCACCGGCTCTTTGTTTGGCGGTTTTTTAGGTCACCCAGCGGTCGCAGTAGGCCTTGGTCTCATGTTTGTAGCTCTCGGCTTGAGCATGTACGGACTGTTCGAAATTCAAGTGCCGAGCTTCATTGCCAAAAGGATTTCTCTTCACAAAACTAAGAAAGGTCCTGTTGGTGCCTTCATGGCTGGCCAAGTCGCGGGAGTGC
>JABSOQ010000015.1:0-7149 GCA_013216195.1 Bdellovibrionales bacterium | reverse complement strand
GGCCCTGTTTTAGTCGGACTTTTGGCCTTTGTCGCACAAACACGAAGCGTTGGCCTCGGTTTTGCGCTGATGTTCACTTTTGCTTTTGGAATGGGGCAGCTGTTTCTTGTTCTAGGAACATTTAGCCACCTGTTAAATCGAATTCCGAAGTCAGGCAACTGGATGGACTTTGTCAAATTTGTTATGGGCACGGCTATGATCGCACTGGCCATTTTCTACGTACAACCAGTGGTAAATCAACAGCTGTTTCACATACTCATTGGTGTAGCTCTTGTACTTGTCTCTAGCTACTTTGGGGCCTTTAACAAAGAATCTAAAGCTGTGATGCAAATGAAAAAGGGCTTCTTGCTGGCCTCATTCTTGGTTGGTTTGTTGTTCGTAACTCAAGGCCTGTTTCCTGGGCTTTTTCAACAAGGGCCTACAGATACCAGTACTCAGGCTGACAAAGCCAAAACGGTGCCTTGGGAGACCTTCTCTTTTGAGAAACTTGAAGAGGCACAAGCCTCTGGCAAAGGTATTGTTATCGACTTCTATGCAGATTGGTGCCTAGCCTGCAAAGAGATGGAAGTCGACACCTTTCCACAACCTGAGGTTATGAAACTCAAAGATAAGTTTGTTTGGCTTAAATTTGATGCCACTGACACTAGCCCTGACTTTGACCGGCTCCGCAAAGAGCATGGCATTCTTGGACTGCCATGGATCTTGGTCTACGAGCCTGGTGGTAAAAAGCGAGATGACCTCACTTTAACTGGTTACGAAGGGCCTGAACCCTTTGCCGAAAGACTAAACAAAGCCTTATAATGACTTGAACAAAACAGGTTGAGGTCAGGTGTTTCAAAAGTCTGAAACAGAGTTAGAAGCCAGATACAATAAACGCTTGAAGTCGGCATATAGAAAAGTTCTCAAATCAACCGGCAGCCTCTTTCGAGTAAACCTGAATCAGCTGAATTGGGATGGCTATCAGTTTCGTGAACCGCTAGATAAACTACCTTCTTACAAAATCCAAATTGACGGTTTGGAGATAAGGCTTTCTACTGCACGAACTCATGTCATTTCGACTCATGCTCTCGATTTTATGTCACTCGCTAGCCAGTTTTGGGCGATTCACTACGAAAGACAAACCACACACCTTATCAATGCCACAATCGGTTGGGAGCCTAACATTGACGTGATGGTGCAGATGGCCCTTCACCAATCGAGAAAAGAGTTGATTGAGATTGCGGAAATTTTGCACCAAAAGAAGAAAACTGCATTAGCAAAGAGTCTGATGTTTTTGATGCTCAGACCTGCCTTCACCCGCTTAAAAGACTTTGATTTCGACAAGGCCTCGCTAACAGTGAGGGCTATGCCTCTTAAAAAAGCTGCGACAGCTGACATCCATAACCATCAAATCTCGGCCAGTACTTACCTCGCGGGCTGCAAAAAAATTTTTAAAGGAGGCGGCTTAAACTCTAAAGACCCCGTTGTAAAGCTGCAAAACTTGAGGCTACTTCACCGTCTGGTAGGGTCTTGCGGTAAAGTGTACGCAGTTTTGAAAACCTTCTCCGCTGAACTTATTGAGCAATCGAAAAGAGAAAAGAACCCGATCATCAAAGAGGCCTACCTCACTGTACTTGAGCAAATGATGATCAAAGCCTACTTGGGTTTTGAGATGAATCTCGACAGGTTCAAATACCCTAGTGTGATTCCTGTACTTCAGTACCTACTCTCTGAGGGTGTTAACGTCGAACTCAATAAAGCCAGATTAGTCGAGGCCCTTTGGGGAACTGGTGAAGAAAAAGGGGCTGATGATCTAAAAGCTGAGCTACTAGATTTTGTTGGAGACGAGTGGCACACCCCACCCATGTGGCTAAATCGGCATGCCTACTCGAACTACAGACTTTGGCTTATGTCAGCAAGAATCAGGGTGAGTTATCACAAGTCAACAATGGCTGAATTCACTAGGCATGTTGAAAGTTGCCGCAAACACTATCAGAGTCTGAAGAAGCACCTGAAACAAAGGCTACCTGAGAGAGACTTCTCTGCGGATTTTAAGCTTATTGAATACGATTTAAAAGTCGCTGAAGAGGCCACAATAAAGTAAAAGCCTATCTGCGACGGAGTTTTTCCATTTCGCGCTTGGCCTCGGTCAATGCCGACTTGTAGCTCATTAACTGCATCTCTTGCTCATTGATCACTTTTTGCATTTGCTGCAGCCTCAACTCGAAGTTCTGTACAGTTTGATTATGACGGTTAAGCAGGTCTTCTATCTTACCGTCCGAAACTTTTCGCTCGGTGACTTTGCTAGTGAGGCTAGCCAATTTCTGAGCTATCTCGGCAAATTTCATCTGAGATTTCTCATCAAGTCTTTGAGCACCCGTGCCGATTCTCTCGATTCGTATTTTAGCAGCGCCTAAAACTTCCTGATTTCTGGTGTCTTGCCGCTGCTGAGAGACCTCAAGATCTTTCATGGTTTTTGTGAGCTTTCGAATCTGCTCGACAACGGCAGCCCAATCTTCTTCGCGTACCTCAAATTCAGGCTCAAACATCGTTGAGGCCGAACTTGCTGGACGAACCAAATCACGATTTGCCGTGGCTTGGGCACTTTCTGCGGCTTCAATCTCTCTCTTTAGGCTCTCAAACAGCTCAGGATTCAGCTCTCTAGGCATTGATCTCCCCCATATTGCAGACTAAGACGTCGTTGCTACCCTCAAAATTCAATGAAACCCGACACAAAAAACAATGGAACGCCCCGTAATCGTTTTTTGCTGGACGCATTAAACCCTTTAAATCTATCGTTAAATTATGGGGTCTGTCACTCAAATAACCCAATTCCTATATGAACGAGATCCGAGAAGTTGCTTGGCTCACCTGAGTCTTTATCACTATCTCAAGAACTCGATGGATGTAGGCAGAAGCTATGATCTTGAACTCATTCAAGAATTTATAGACGATTGCCTCCGCTTTGAGCATTGGCAAAAGCATAGTGATGAGCTGTTGTTTGAACTGACCCAACTTTCAGAGCAGATGATAAAGTTGAAAGTCATAAGCGAGAGCTCGCTTGGGCAACTTCCCCAGACCAGCACGCAGTTTGTTGAGCTGAAAAATGAGAGAGACTTCTCGGCAATGGTAAATGACCATGTCTCTCGACATCACCCCAAAGAAAGCCACCAAATTCAATTGCCAAAAAATAGAATTCTGGCTTTGTCACTTCTCGATGAAGGGAATTTGTTGGCCGAAATTTACCGCCCAGCTGCTCGTATTGAATCAGGTCGACTGAGACTGATGTCACCAATGACTCAACTTCATTACGATCGTCAAATGGATCTCAAGCAAGACTGCAGGCAAAAGTTATCGCTTAATGGTCTTCAAACTCTGTTTTTTAGAAAAGCTGAAGGCTCTTTTCTGGGGCGCACAGTGCAAGCCCACCTTTTCAAGATGGTCGGCAACCTCGACACCCTTCACTTCAGCACCTACCGAGATGGGTTTATGGCTCTGAAAGAGGTCGAACGCCACTTCATAGAGCCAACAAGTGACCCTTACTATCAGGAGCTCGTGGATTCACTCGAGCAAGCCTACCATTTGCTACACAACAATCGCCCAGAGGGGCCTGCCTATGCCTCTAAGATCATCGGTAAAGGCCGGGAAGCTTTGCAAACAATATACCCCAAAGATAAACTTTTACTGCTTTTGGTAACCAATATTGAATACTTATTGAGGCCGAAAGAAAAGCAGGTACACTCTCCTAGCAAAGTTCAAAGATCTCTCGAGGAGCCGAAACCGTGGCACAAAGCAAAACCTCTACCTCAATAAGGTTAAATAAATTCATAGCCGAATCTGGTCTAACAAGCCGGCGAAAGGCCGATGAATGGATCGACAGTGGTCGCGTAAAACTCAACGGTAAAACGGTTTACGAACTTGGTGTTAAGGTCGATCCACGTAAAGATAAAATCACGGTTGACGGCAAAGCCTTAAAAGCCAAGACAGAAACCAAGGTTTACATCGTTCTTCATAAACCTGAGAAAGTGGTAACCACTCTGTCTGACCCAGAAGGCCGACCCACAGTTAAAGACTACCTACCAAAAGTGAAACAAAGAGTTTTCCCCGTGGGCCGATTAGATTGGGACACCGAGGGCCTGCTTCTGCTAACTAACGATGGCGAATTCGCTCAAAGCGTCAGTCACCCTAGCAATGACATCCCTAAGACCTACTTGGCGAAACTCGACGGACAACCCTCAGACGCTCAACTTTCAAAGCTGCTGAAGGGTGTGAGTATTGTTGGGGGCAAAGTCAAAGCTCTTGCTGTCGAGCGCGTGAAAAAGGGTTCAGACAAATACGATTGGGTTAAGATTGCAGTTACTGAAGGAAAGAACAGGCAAGTCCGAAGGATGTTTGAGCGCATTGGTTTTGATGTTAAAAAACTCAAGAGGGTTGCAATAGGAGCGCTTCCCTTGGGGCGAATTCCTAAAGGTAATCACGCTTATTTGAATGATATTGGGTTGCAAAAAGTGTTCGAACTGCCTTCTTGGCTAGAGCGTAATCTTCATGATTCGGAAAAGCCCGGTCGTGGAGGCAAAAAGAAGAAATCAAAGTCTCACGGCAAACGAAAAAAACAGATCACTGCCGGCGTTAAGAAACAAAAGAAGTTTCGAAAAAAATCGACTAAAGCCCCAGGGGCTGCAGGCAAAAAAACCAGCAAAAGAAAAACCTCGAGACGATAAGAGAGTGTGAGTTTACGAGAGCAGGTCTCATCAAGCCATTAGATTAATTCGAGACTTTCTCAAGCTTGAGATCAGTGCGAATCGATTTGGGTGGCCCCATAAAGTCGAGCGAGCACTCATAACCCTTTTGCGCCTGCTCCTCCCGAATCTCTGGCCCCTTTGAAGCGATTTTTCGATTGTTCTTTTCAGTGTACTCAAAGCTTGAAATGTTCACTGCGTTTTCACGAAGTTCAAGAATCTTAGTGTAGGTGGTCTTCGGTTTGCCCTTGCATTTAATCGACTCCTCAGAAATCACTGCACTTTTTTGCGAACCCGGAGACCAATCGGTCTTCACTGAAAACTCGCAGTCACGCTCTTTCCAGGTCTTTTCTGTGCCCAAAGCCCGCATGTAAAAGTCACCACCGCTCTGTACGACCCAATACTCCGAATTCTTTTCTAACCTGAGATCAACCCGAGCTGGACACCGTTCAGATGAAGAGCTGACAAGCTGGTAGATACCTTGGTACTCAGCCAAATCTTTTGTAATTTCATCTACTGAGGCATGGGCACTTAGCGCAAAAAAAGCGAGTACACTTAAACTTGAAATCAATTGCATCCTGGAAACCTCTTTAAAATGTTTGAGATACTGCCATTAGACTGCTGCAGGTTGTTCCAGTAGCTGTTACCGGAGCCCACTCGCGCTCCGAACTCACAGGAATCTCCCGCCAACGTAGCAACCGCACAATTGGCCTGAAACCCAAGCTCTCTTGAATTTGAAGGCCCGCCAACCTGGCAATGCGTTTGATCTAAACCTTGATCTCTTCTATCACGCCAAGCATATGGCAGATTGAACAAACCATCGTATTTTCCACTGGCAGAGCTTCTCTCTGGCTCGCAATTTGAACGGTCTTTCGCTATGGCTGCAAATGTGTACAGCCAAAAATTGACTTTCTCTTGATCACTAAACTCGCTAAACCCACCACACACACTTGGATGCGGCGACATACCCGAGCCAAAGTAGCAGTCTTGATGCTGCTTCATAGCGGCCAGTAGTAAGATTCCGACCTGACCGGGCTCACCGTTGCTCCGAATGATGTTCTCACACTGAGTTCTTCCCAGATCTTGTGGCAGTGGTGTCAACTCAGATAGGCTAATTGGGAGATTCAGTGCCGCCTCCATAGCTCGCACCACTTGCTCCTGAGTGCCATTGGCTCCTCGAACTTCACACTCTGCGCAGTCTTCTTCAGTCTCTCGTAAACGGCCCTCAGCAATCGAACTGCCTACCTCACCATCGTCAATGAATCCATTTGGAACCTCGATACTGCGATTGATACAGACTGGGTTCGACGATTCGGTGACCCGCACGATCGAATAACCGGCTTCTGGATCAGGGTTTGGAGTACTGACAACAACCCCACGTGCTGTACCATTAACAATGCCGCACTCCTCAAGCTGAGCATTTAGCGCTTCATCCCGAAAGCGGTAGGGGCTGTTGGTGCCTGTGACTCTGCGAAACAAATCGGTGATCGCATTTTCACCAAGCCGTACTCCGACAGGCTCGCCTCTTCGGGCTGGTCTTGGCTCAAATGCGGTAACAGAAGAAGCTGGAATTTCAGCATCGTGACCTCTACAGGCTCCGCGATCGAAGCGAACCCTTAGCATTCCGTTGGCATCTGGCCCTGACAGAATGTAGCCTCTCGATCTCGTGGTAAGGTTTCGGCATATCAGCCGTCTGCCGTCAGCGTTGGTCGTAGTGGTCGTAAATTCAGGAGAACCATTTCTAAATCGAAACCTCTGTACCATTGCATCGTCTGAGACGGCTTCTGGAGCCTTCGCTAGTAAAATGGCAAACATCAAAATAAAACAGGTCTTGTAGCTCATACCCTTAATAATACCGGGTATTTAGTTTGAGATGAGTCCAGTTTCTTTCTGACTTAAAGAGAATGAGTATTAATCTGCCAACAACCCTACCTAAGCCTCGAATTTGGTGCCACAATCAGAAGCCAATCGGTCGAGTTAGGGGTCGCAACTTGAGCTTTCAGCATCTGAAAAATGAGCCTCTAGATCTCGAATAAGGCCAAACTGATTGACTACCATTATCGAACTCGAATGGGCGCTCTCAACACTGGCCTCGAACCCCTCTGGAGTTTTCTTGTAGAAGATACGATCTTGATTCTCGAACCTCATCAAAGGTATCAGAGCACGGCAATCTCTAGGAAACTCTCCATACTCCGATCTGTAGGTTAAGGCTGCTGTATAAAATGATTTTGCAAGCACCCGTGCTCGCTGCTTGCCCGCCTCGCTAACAGCTTTTCTTGCTGTCTCTAAGCCCTCTTGCACCTTTTCTATGTTGGGTTGAAAGGGGCCAAATAACTTTGGCAGCACAAAAATCACAACAGCCGAAATTGCCACTATGATGAAAAATATGTTGATAGTATTGGACATATTGTAAAAAGCTTAACTTATGGTC
>JABSOQ010000148.1 GCA_013216195.1 Bdellovibrionales bacterium | reverse complement strand
ACTTCGGCTTCAAATTCGTCGGCAGTTAAACTCTCAAGTTTCTTGACTGCCTTGGCTGCCTTTTGGTCTTCAGGGTTGAGAAAAAGAACCATTTTGTAGGTCTTGAGTGCCTGCTTGGGTTGTCTTAGCCGTACAAAAGTTTCGGCCAACAAGGAGTAGGCCATGTTGTTCTCGGGAGAGTGTTGAACGGCGTGCTTCAGGTGATCTGCAGCTGGTTCAAACTGCTCACGCTCAATCAAGACCTTTGCCAACGCAATGCGTCCACCTGCGAACTCAGGGTGAATTTTTACCCCTTTTAGCCCCTCTTCAAGAGCTTCTTTGAGCATGCCCATTTTGCGATAAGCGTCAACCAATGGGGCAAACACTCGAGATCGAGGATCTTTTTGCAGCATCATTTGATACTTTTCTACGAGTTTTAAGTTCACCGCGCTCATGTCTATATCTTTGCACTGAGCCATGCCGCATGCAAGTTCCTTGAAACCCAGATGCGCAAGGTGTTTAATCGTGTCGAGTGGGGAGTCTGGGTTTTACATTTTGCGGGAGCATCTATGAAGGTTTTAGGCCTTGATCCGGGCAGTCAGTTCGCAGGTTATGGAGTCATCGAAGTCGCTGGAGAACAAGCAAAGCTGTTGCATAGCGGAACCATTGCGACACCAGCCAAAGCCACTTTTGCCCAAAAGCTAAGCTACATTGATGACGCTTTAAAGGCACTTTTTGCTCAGTTTCAACCTGACCACACAGTGGTTGAAAAAGTCTTTCTTGGAAAAAATGTCGACAGTGCATTCAAGCTCGGTCATGTTCGAGGGATCTGTATCATGCAGGCTGCTAGAGCGGAATCGCAGGTTGTTGAGATAGCAGCACGCAAAGCCAAAAAGCTCGTGACAGGCAACGGAGCTGCGAGCAAGGATCAAGTGCAGTTTGTGGTCAAGGGTATCCTTGGCACCAACAAACCGTTTAAGACCCTCGATGAGTCAGATGCCTTGGCTTTGGCTCTCGCTTTTTGGAGGCAAGACTTGGCCGACAAAGTGAAAATGAAAATGCATGCTGGGGCAAATTTGTGATGGGAGTTCAGCAATGATAGCTTGGTTGAAAGGTGAAATTTTGTCGGTTGGCGCCGAGTCTTGTGTGATGGTCGCCTCAGGTGTTGGCTACGAGGTCACTTGCTCGGCCAACACATTGGCAGAGGTGGACTCTGCCGAGAGTGCCGAACTGTTCATTCACACCCACGTGAGAGAAGATCAGATTTCGTTGTTTGGCTTTACTTCACAGGTTGAAAAAAAATTGTTTCTGTCGCTGCTGAAGGTAAACGGCATTGGCCCTAAGCTGGACATAACGATTCTGTCAGCAGCCAAGGTTGCTGATATCGTCGAGCTGATAGAGAATAGCGATGCTAAAGGCTTGGCCAAGTTACCTCGCATCGGTAAGAAGACCGCTGAGCAGATGATTTTGAGTTTGAAAGGCCAATTGGTAGTTGAAGAGAAACCAGCTGAGGTCATTGCGAAATCGCAAAATAAGGAAGTCGTATCTGCACTTGTGAACCTAGGTTTTCGAGTAGGTGATGTCGAAGAAGTCGTAGAGCAGCTAGAGCCTGGTATGGATCTGCAAGATAGCATTAGAAAAGGTCTTTCGCTGCTAACGAATTAAACGAATAGTGTTTGTGTCAGCTGACCGTATCGGTCAGATATGACGAGGGGATAGAATGCAAGATTTTACAACTGAGCCAGATTTTTCAGATGATTCAAGAGTTGTTAGTGGTCAGCCTCAAGGGGCAGACAGCAACATAGATCGGGCTCTCAGGCCAAAGAGTTTTGCTGAGTTTCCTGGGCAAGATGTGATTAAGCAAAAATTGAAGGTTTTTGTTCAGGCAGCGAGTCAGCGTGAAGAGGCGATGGACCATTTACTGCTATGTGGGCCGCCAGGGCTGGGTAAGACCACTTTGGCCCACATAATAGCTGAGGCCTTGCAGGTTGATTTTCGTTCGACCTCGGGGCCAGCTCTACATAGAAAAGGCGATCTGGCTGCAATTTTGACAAGCTTGTCTCCGCGTTCGGTTTTGTTTATTGATGAAATCCACAGGCTCAACAAAGACGTCGAGGAGTATCTCTACAGTGCCATGGAAGATTACTACATCGATATGGTCACTGGAGAAGGTTTGGGTGCGAGAAGCATGAGATTTCAAGTGAGTCCGTTCACACTTGTTGGCGCCACGACACGTGCGGGCTTATTGAAGGCTCCTTTTCGCGATCGTTTTGGCATCGTGGAGCGTCTGACCTTCTATGATAAAAATGCTCTTAAGCAAATTCTTATTCGTTCAAGTGAACTTCTCGGTGTGAAAATGGATGAGCAGGGCTCTCTTGAAATTGCCTCGAGATCTCGGGGTACGCCACGGGTTGCAAACCGTTTGCTAAAGCGAGTTCGAGACTATGCAGAAGTAAAAGGGGAAGGGCACATTGATCGCGAGTTAGCAAAGTACGCTCTCGATCAACTAGAAGTGGATCAGCTTGGCCTCGATCAAATGGATCGAAAGATACTGAGTCTCATTCAAGATAAGTTTTCTGGCGGACCAGTTGGTATTGAAACCCTTGCTGCCTCTTTAAGTGAAGAGTCTGACACGATTGAAGAGGTTTATGAGCCGTTTCTGCTGCAAGAAGGCTTGATTCAAAAGACTCCTCGAGGGCGTGTGCTCACTGAAACTAGTATCAAGCACCTCAAGAGTCTAGACGAGCAAGACTAGTGCGGCCCCATACAATCGTAAGATGTTTTTGAGTAGTGAACTCGAGAGTCAACTTGCGTGCAGTGTTTGTAATAAAACTGCAGAGGTTTCCATTGTGGCCGAGTTGGAACGGGCTTTTGAATGGTCATGGCATCTGCAGTGTAGGCAGAGCCCGGAGCTCGGTTGTATGTGTCGCTCGGAGGCAAATATGCCCTTTGCTCACCTTGTTCTGGAGAGCTCGCGCATCCGAAAAGAAGGCATGCGCAAATCAGCAATAGCAGATTCAACAACCTCATACCTTTAGAATACAAGAAGCCAAAGGCCTTCGAAAGGCTTGCAGGACTTCAGGCTTTATGATGAGCACAGGAAGCTGACCACTGGGTTGAGAGCTATGAGCTAAGAGGTCTCGGTCTTTAGGCTTTGGCCTAGTGGGCCTGATCTGGACAGCTCATTCTGAACGCCTTGTACCTCGGCCTAAAACTGATCTGTCCACAGCCCATAGAAGGTCTAGGCATCTAACTAGTCTGCAGAGTGTGGTGTATTTTCAACACCTACTGTGGAAAAAGAGAGACAGTTGGACTGCTGCCAGTAGCTGTGCTAACCCTCTCTGAATCAGAAAAAGTGTAGTGTTGTCGGTCTCTTGGGTTAAAACCCTGAAGCTTGCCTCCGCACTTGGTTCAGTCTTTGTAACTCTGATTATGCAAGCGACTTTTGCAGGAGAAAGTGAAGTGTTTTTGCAACGGACATTAAGACAAAGAGCAGTGGTTGAAGGCATTGGTCTTCATACTGGCAAGCCGGCACAGTTAACCTTTTGTCCAGCTCCGACCGACACAGGGGTGTACTTCGTAAGACGAGACTTGCCTGGCGCACCGGCTTTGAAGGCCCAAGCAGATCTTGTAACAGCGACCTCGATGGCGACTGTACTTGGTGGTGAACTGTTTCAAGTGTCGACTGTGGAGCACTGCTTAAGCGCGCTTGCAGCTTTGCGAATCGACAATTTATTTATTGAGCTAGACGGACCCGAGATACCTATCGGTGATGGTTCAGCTCGGCCGTTTTTAGATGCCATTTTAGAGGCCGGCGTGATTGAACAGGATCAACCCCGCAAATACGCCTATGTTTCTCAGCCTATTTATTATGGCACTGAGGAGAAGCACGCCTATGTTCTGCCTTACAACGGCTTGAGGGTCACATGCACCATTGAGTTTCTTCATCCCAAAATTGGCAAACAAGTTTTGGATCTCGACATCAATGAGCACACATTTTTGAAAGAGCTCTCTCGTGCGAGAACCTTCGGGTTTATGAAAGATGTAGAGGCTCTTCGAGCGAGAGGCCTCGCCCTTGGTGGCAGTCTAGACAACGCTGTTGTTCTCGACTCTCGAGAAGTGCTAAACCCCAGTGGTTTGCGTTGGCAAGATGAGTTTGTTCGCCACAAAATGCTTGATGCCCTTGGAGACCTTGTGACCTTAGGTATGCCGCTTATGGGGCATGTGGTTCTCTACAAAGCGGGGCATGACATTATGAACCGCCTAGTGAGAACGATCTTAGAGTCTCAAGATAGTTACCGACACATTGAACTTGGGGCCGATCTTCATACTCCAAATGTAGAAGATCAAAACCTCTGGGTGATTGGTTCGCAGTAACTGCTACTTGAGCTCAAATCGGGTAGGGCTCGGCTTCGAGGCCTAGTTTCTATCTTCGTCGGCTAAAGTAGCTTTGCTTTCAGTCTTAGGCTCCGTTTAACCAGTTTCTTATTTAAATTTCAATTTTCTCTCGGCCTTGGTCCAGAATCGAAATTAGCTATTTCTGCTAACCTACTGAAAGTCCAGCAGAAATGCCTGTTAAAAGGTCCTGACTTTGCTGTCTCATTTTAAGATTTGGCAAAAACAACCGATAATAAGGAGGGAAAAGAGGAGAAGTGTATGTTGCTCTCAAAGGCGTTTAGAGCCCTTTCATTTGTTGCATTGATCGCAGTTTTTATATTCAGCGGAATTTCTGAAGCGAAGACCGCTAAAAAGAAAAAACGCAAAGCTGTAAAACACCCAAAGTTTGTCGAAGCTTATGCAAACAATTTGTCAGGCAAAGCAAGGGCCGAACAACGAGCCGGGGTTTCTTCTAAGCGCTACCAAGAGCGAGTTAAAAAAGCCGAAATAGTGGTGACACAGGTTCGCCGAGCCAAAACAGTGAAAGCCTTTGTTGAAAAAGGCCCCAAGGCCTTAAAAGTGAAAAGACGCTTTTTCTTAGGCAAGAGCTACAGTCGAAGACTGCCTTACGTAGTGGCAGATGGGCCAAGGGTTCATATGTTTGATGATGCCTCTATGCAGAAGGGCATGACCTTGTCTTTTTATGAGAGAAAAGATGGTCGCACCGGTATGAAGCTTCGCGGTCGCGATATCACACCAAAGCGGGGTGAAAAAGATCGACGTTGGATGAAGCGAGTTGCGAAAGTTATCAAAGCCAAGCCGCGAAGAAAAAGAAGAAAGTCCGCTCTTCTTCAGCTGATTCACTGGGTGTTGCCAAAGGCCTTTGCAGATGAATCGACGACTGACTATCTGCCGGTTCTTTATGCGGCATTTGAGGCGTTAAATGTGGCCGGTCAGACTGGCACTGAGGCATTGGCAGAAATGAGTGCTTTTCGAGCTCAGTATGGAATTTCTAGCGGGCTGTTTAATGATCTTCAGCGCTGGGAGGGTATAAACGCCTCGCTAAGGTTGCCCGAAGGTGACCCGGGCAGAATTAGTGCCGAAGAGGTTGAGCAAAGAAGTGCAGATTTCAATTCGCCAAATGTCTGTGTGAACCCTCCTTTCTCTGTGAATGCAGAGGGAAGGCAGTCTGCCGACACTCTTGCGGGTGCCAGAAACATTCCATTGCCAGACGATCCTGAGCTACTTGCGGCCTTGGGTGTAGACCCCGATGGCGATCAGAATTACATTTCTGTTTATCCGACTCGGGTGACCTCGGGGAGTGGTGACCGATCAAGAGAACTCGACATCATCATCACCGAAAACCCAATTGCATCTCAAGAGACTCTGTTTGAGCTAGACCCGACCAAGAGGCCTTCTGTTGAGAACGGCATAACAGAGCTTGGTGATGGCAATGCAGTGTTGAGCCGCACTCGCATAGACTTTAATGGTGAAACGCCAAGCTATGAATACCCGATGAGTGAGACGGCCTGTGCCAATGACACGGTTTACAGTTTCTCGAGATTGGCTCAAGGGGCAGAGGCGCAGAGTTATTGTGGTGCTGATGGCGCCGGCGATAGGTTAGCAAAAGCTGATCGTGGTTTCTTTATGTGCTCACAGGCAATGGAGTTCGACTGCAAGATGCCACTTTTTGGTTTAGAAGACATGGAGACCTGTTGGAGTGGTGAGAGCGATGGCTTTGAGCCAGACCCCAACACAAGAGCTTGTATGCGGCAGATCTTTGCAGGCAACGGCCCGTCAGAAGGTGCAGAAGACAGGTGCGGCACAGACGCATCAGCAGTGCCGGCCGATGAGCTTGCAGGTATAGACCGAGCTATCGCTAGTACACGAAATGCCATCGTCAATGAAGAGTTGATGAGACTGATGCTTAGAGAAACAGACGACGGTTATGAGATCCGGGGTAACGGGCCAATTCGTGCTGATCGCTATGAGGCTCAAAAGCGAAGAACTTTGGGAGCTTTAATTGAAAACATTGAGGGTTTTGGCAATGTCAGCACTCAAGAGAGCTATGACGCGTTTATGGCTGCCTTTCAAGCCGCGCACCCAGAGCAGTATGAGGCTGCTGAAGCCTGGTTGAACCAAAGGCTTGAAGCAGAGCGTGAGAGGCTGGTTGCCGAGGCGGTGCAGCAGCCAACATTACAGGGTGACAATACCGAACAGTTTTTTGAAGTTCGAAGACAGCTACTTTTGATGATGGCACAGCAGACTCAGGCAGCTTACTCAGGAGGTTTGGTTTCTGGTGATGCCGATATCTGGGAGCCGGTAAGAACTGGTGAAACAGTGACTGTCGATCAGGCGATTGAGGCAATGAACAGTTATGTGTTTTTAGAAGATGGCACCAGAAGATCTTTGGCAGCTCTCAGTGGCCGAGATGAAGAGATCAAAATTTCAGATTTCTGCCCAAGGGGTGAAAGAAACTGCCGTGCCACTCTTGAGACAATGTTCGCAGAAAACGGCCTCAACGATGTCGACGTTCTCTCGCTCAACGCACGGCTCGACATGGCTGGTGATCACGCAGCAACCAATTCAGTCTGTACTGATGAAGAGGTGCCTGAAACCGGTGGCAAAAATATCGAAGATGAAATTCAAGCGGTAAATGCAACTCTCGAGGCCACTGACACAGAGAGTTTGGTTGATCCTTCACGAAGGCTTTTGTCATACGTGACAGCTGTGACTTCAATCTGCCGAGCTTTTAGCTTCAATTCTATGAATCGGCCAGTTGGTGAGAATGAAGAAGTCGATCCTGCGTTAATTAGAGAGGGGCCCGGTGGCACTCAAATGGTGCCAGTCACTCCTCAGCAGCACTATCAAACGCAATAGGCACTCTGCTGAATTGAGTAAAACTTTGAAATGCTTTGAGCGACTCTTCTTGCGAGGGTCGTTTCTTTTATTGCCGGAGTGCAGCTCTCAAAAACCTGTCGGCTTGCCGCAAACCTGAGCAAACAACTGCCTAAGGCCCCGCAAGCTCGCCAGAGAGCTTTTGTAGAGTGCGAAGTGGCCATCTAAGCTGTTGAATTTACTAAACTTCTCTGGGCTATTTTGATGATTGACCCCTAGCTCGAAACCCCTTAAACGTATTGGGCAATATGCACTTATCAGGGGAGTTGCAAAGATGATCATTGGTGTTCCAAAAGAGATTAAGATTTCAGAAAACCGAGTGGGCTTAACAGAGGCTGGCGGTCGTCAGTTGGTGGCAGAAGGTCACAAGCTCTACGTCGAAAAAGATGCCGGGCTGGGTAGCCGAATTTCAAATGAGGCCTATGAAGAGGCCGGCGCAGAGCTACTCCCTACTATTGCTGATGTTTATGCAAAGTCTGACATGATCGTTAAAGTGAAAGAGCCGCTTCCAGATGAGTACGACCTCATGAAAGAGAATCAAATTCTCTACACATATCTTCACTTAGCTGCTGAGCCAAAGCTGACGAAAGTTCTGTGCGAGAGAAAGGTCAAAGCAGTAGCTTACGAAACCATTCAAAAAGACAATGGCTCACTACCACTGTTGATCCCAATGAGTGAAGTGGCAGGGAGAATGGCCACACAAGTTGGAGCTTTTTATCTGCAAAAAGACAAAGGCGGCAAAGGCATTTTGTTGGGTGGTGTAACCGGGGTAAAACGTGGCCGTGTTGTGGTGATCGGCGGCGGTATCGTTGGAACAAATGCGGCTCAAATGGCTGTAGGTCTTGGCGCTGATGTCACAGTGGTTGATGTCAATAGAGACAGACTCGAGTACCTAGATCATATGTTTGGTGGTCGTGTTCATACCATTTACTCAAACACGCAGAATATTGAAGAGCAGGTAGCTGCTGCCGATCTAGTTGTTGGGGCTGTGTTGTTGGCTGGTGCAAAAGCACCAACATTGGTTTCAAAAGATATGATTTCTAGCATGAGCGAAGGCAGCGTCGTTGTAGACGTTGCGGTCGATCAGGGTGGTTGTATTGAAACTTGCAAGCCGACCTCCCACACCAATCCGACTTTTGAAGTTGATGGAGTGATCCACTATTGTGTTCCGAATATGCCAGGTGTTGTGGCGAGAACCTCGACCTATGCTTTAACGAACGCGACCTTCCGTTACGCTTCGATGCTTGCTGAAATGGGTGTTGAAGACGCGGTCGCAAAAGACCCATGCTTAAGAAAAGGTCTAAATGTTTACGGCGGTTATGTCTGCTATGAGCCGGTTGCTAGAGATCTCGGTATGGAGTTTAAGCCTTACAACCCGGCCTAGTCGTTTTTTTATAAACTCTCTTTGAACGTGGCACCTTTTCTTAGGTGGCCCCAAAGCTCAGTGGTCATCACTGGGCTTGCCCATTTTTTATATCTCAAGAGTACCGAGTGGTGCGGGTGCCCGTACCGTCTCTTTCTGGCTGAGACCCACACTGCTGCTCCTTTGAGGCTATTCAGCAAAGCCTTACCAGAGCTGGTTTTTGAACCGTGGTGAGGCGCAATTAGAGTCTTCAATTTGTTAAAGCTTACCCCTTCTTGCTCTTTTAGTGATCTTAACCAGTCTTTTTCAAACTGCTTGCTCTGGTCACCTGGAATCAGCACTTCGTTGTTGATTACGAACACAGTGCCTGAATCGTTCGCATCGAGGTCACTTTGCTTTAGATAGGCGTAACTGAAAAGCTTAGG
>JABSOQ010000147.1:7104-9086 GCA_013216195.1 Bdellovibrionales bacterium | reverse complement strand
GGATTAACTGGTCAAAGCCTGTTAGATGCCAATTGCCCGTTTCGGCTTATTACTAGGGGCTTTTTGCAAGCTTACTTGAAAGCTTTAGACCTTGAGCCCTACCTTATAAATGTGCTCATGTTAATCTTTGCGAAAAGTCGTGCAGAAAAAATAGAATGGGTTGATGTCTCTTTCGGGAGGCGCACCCTTGGAGATAGTCATCTCAATCTTAAGCGCCTTTGGCCCCTTTACCCTGTGGTTGTGAAAGAGCTCGTACGAGCGAGAGGGTTTTTTAACCACACAGATTGAGCGCCAGCCTTGTAGCACCAACACTTTCATCTTAGTGTATACAGACATGATCAAAAGAGAGGGAAGAGATGACCGCGTTGGTGAGGCACTTACTAATATTTTTAGTGTTATTTGCATTTCAAATTGAAGTTGAAGCCAAAGAGCTACCAAAACCTTGTTTTGAATGCACTGATCTGCAAAAGAGCATTCTTGAAGGCTTCGAGAGCGCGGACCCACTCAATCTAGAATTAGAGTCAACCGTCTATTCTGGAGATTGTGTGTGGGAGGGTTATGGTCACAGTCCTAAAAGAGTGCATCATGGTGTTGCTTTCTTAGAAATCAAGAATGAGATCGTCTATTACGGAGGGCGATTTGCATTTTTTAATTCAGCTAACCCTTACCGAGATTGGACTCCAGAGCTTGCACGAGAAGAATTGCCAGGTTTGTATGAAGAGAGAAGAATTCTCACTCACTTTGACGACTACTCTTTTATTGATTTTAGTGGCGATGAGGCTGATCAAATTGTGAGGTACTGGTTTCGTCAGCTTGAAAGTGACCTTTATATACTTGGTCAATGGGGTAGAGGTAACCGGGTTCTTTGTGAATTGAATGCAAACCAATGAGTAACGAAGTCGTGACAGTGTTTAGACGTGTTTTTGTATGTTTTGTAGCTCTGGCTTTAAGTTTCAATGCAGTGTCAACTGAAAAGCAAGATGGTAAGTTACAGGTCACAGAGTTGATGACTTATGAAGGGAAGCCGGTAAACCCTTATTGCTTAGATCCACTATTTCAACTGCCCATGACCAGGCGGTTGGCGAAGAATCTAGACCAGCTGCCTTTAGAATTGGTGCCTGAGGCTAAATCTAAAAGTGTTGTTGACCTCTCAAAGTGTGTTGTGCCAGAAGCCGGTCACCTAGTTTCAAATCAAGATTCTGTAGAGCTCGACATGAAGAATGAAACTCGTGAAATGTATGAGTACCGAGTTCTCAAGAAACTGGGTGCTGACAGGTTTTTTATAAGCTACAAATGGAACGGTGGCGGCTCCGGCTATTTTGATGGTTTTTTGGTGTTACAAGTCAAAGCTGAGAAAGTGGCTGTGATTACAGGCTACGAAATAGGTGGCGACAGATGTAACGGTGGCGTAAGGGTCGAAAAGAAAGATGGCAAGCTCAGAGTGCTGCAATGGCTTACCAGAGCTGACTGGCTCGAGTTGACTTCAGCGGGTCAACAGTTGGGTTTGAAAGCTTATGATGATTTAGAGGCCTCTGCTATGGGAGGTTGCTTCGCTCAGAAAACCTTCGAAATTAAAACGGCAGAAAACCAAAAAGGCCAGATCGAGTTCAAGTTTCTTGGTGCGTTCACAGAGCGAGTTGCAAATCCATACAACGCCGAAGATCGATATCCAATGCAAGTATGCTTCGATAAGCAGGTGAACAGTTTGTTGAAAGGCAAGACATCGGCATTGCTGCAGCCAAAAGAGATCGAGGCATTTGTTTCGTTATACAAACAAAACTGCAATAAAGATTCAGGGTCAAAAAACAAGAAAACCAACCTTTAAGGTTGGTTTTTATCATGGTGGCTCGGGACGGATT
Source organism: Bdellovibrionales bacterium (assembly GCA_013216195.1). GTDB lineage: Bacteria > Bdellovibrionota > Bdellovibrionia > Bdellovibrionales > UBA1609 > JABSOQ01. The sequence continues at coordinate 7,227 of JABSOQ010000147.1, read as the reverse complement.
TGAACCGCCGACACAAGGATTTTCAGTCCTCTGCTCTACCGACTGAGCTACCGAGCCATGCAAAGTGAAGGCTCAATACCTATTCTCCGTGCCCTAAACTGTCAATGATTTCGAAAAGATGAC
>JABSOQ010000147.1:0-7094 GCA_013216195.1 Bdellovibrionales bacterium | reverse complement strand
GCTCGCCTACCGAATCAGCCCAATAGCCACCATGGCCGTGCAAAGCCCTAAAAACACATACAAATTGAGCCGCATAGCCGCAGATTCTTTAAAAATATTGAAAAAACGCACCATAGTTCAGCCACTTAGAGCAAATGATGTGCCGCTTCAATTTTGCAACTGAGTATGGTAGACCCTAGCCCGTATGTCGATGACCCAAGAGCAGTTGCTGCTAGAAATGAAGAAAAACCCGTTTTTGTTGGCCCCAATGGCTGCAATTACAGATCGTGCTTTTCGATCGTTTATGCGCGAAATGGGTTGTGGAATCGTCACCACCGAGTTGGTTTCAGCGAATGGCCTCGAGTATGCGAGCGAGAAAACTCGTAGAATCATGGAGTTTGATGAGGTCCAGCACCCTGTTGGAATTCAGATTTTTGGTGAACGCTTAGATCTTCTCGCAAACGCGGCTAAAGAAGTTGAGCAGATGGGTGCTGACTTTGTTGATCTCAACTTTGGCTGCCCTGTGCCCAAGGTCGTAAAAAAAGGCGCAGGTTCGGCCATCTTGAAAGATCTCAAGCAGCTGGTGAAAGTTCTGAGAGTGGTCAAATCAGCTGTGAGTATACCTGTAACCATGAAGACTCGCACGGGTTGGGACGAAGGTTCCCGCAATTCAGACGAGGTCGCACAAATCGCATTCGATGAAGGCATGACTTGGTTAGCGCTACATGGAAGAACCCGGTCTAAAGGTTACAACGGGCAGGCCGATTGGGATTATCTAAGGTGGGTAAAGCAGAACTCACCACTTCCTATTATTGGCAATGGCGATATAGCATCGGCAGCAAAAGCTATGCAGCGGCTTGAGGAGTCAGGTTGTGACGCTGTTATGATTGGTCGAGGTTGCCTAAAGAATCCTTGGATTTTTAGAGAGTCGATGGCGCTTTATACCCAATCGGATTCAACTGTAGAGAGAGATTTTTTAGAAGCCCTTATGAAGCTTCGTGGTCATCTTGAAAGAACATCACCAGATAAAATTACACTGCTACAAATCAAAAAGTTCTCGGCCTGGTTCTCTGCTGGCTACCCAGACTCAGCAAAGTTTCGAAAGTCGGTGTTCCAAATCAAAGATAAAGATGAGTTGATCGACAATGTGTACGCTTATTTTCAGAGCCTTGCTGGCATCCAGCAAAGAGACACAAGCCATGAGGCCTTCTTAATGGGCGGGCATGGTTAGACCAAAGCCTCCCTGCTCAGGCCAATGGCTAGGTCTTTGAGCCCACGACAGACAATACCATCTTTGCCATGAAATAATGAACTAATGGAAATCATTTTAGAAGCCCGCAATATGACTAAGCATATTGGCAACTTAAAGCTGATAGAGGGTCTGAACTTCTCGGTCTCAAAGAATGAATGTTACGGGTTTCTCGGCTCGGCCGGTGCAGGTAAAAGCACAATCATGCAGTTACTCAGTGGAGCTGCTTACCTTTCTAGCGGTGATTACTTTATCAAGGGTCTAAATGGCAGAAAGAACCGACGAGAGATTCAAAGCTACATCGGTGTCTTGCCTGACCACGACATTTTAGACCCTCAGTTATCTGTAATGGACAACCTTATCAGCTACGGCAAGTTCGTTGGAGCCAAGCATTCCGACTCTCTTAAGCGCGCACGTGACCTTCTAAGATTCTCAAGGCTTGATGACCATGGTCAGTCAGCCCCACAAGATTTGCGGCCTGGCTTGCTGCGAAGGTTGAGACTATGTATGGCATTGGTCAACGAGCCTGAAATACTGATTCTCGATGAGCCTTCAAAGGGTTTGGAGCCGGTTGATAAACGTTGGATGTGGGGAGCAATTGAGAAGCTCAAAATCAATGGAATGACTGTCATTTTGGCAACTTCGCAAATGGAAGAGGCTGAAAGGTTATGTGACCGTCTTGCGATTCTCGAAAAAGGCAAAATGCTTATTGAAGGTATGCCTCACGAGCTCGTTGCTGACACCGTTGGCAGGAGTGTTGTTGAGTTCAAAGTCGACTTAGCAGATGTCGAGTATCACCTTAAAAAGATCAAAGAAGAATATAGCTATCAGGTTTTGAACAATCGGATTCGACTTTTTTTGAATAGCCAAAGTGAAACTGACAAAGCCCTCAATTTGGTTACCAGCGATGACATTAAGGTTAGACGTGCAAGCCTGGATGACGTTTTCATCAAAGTTGCTGGTTACGATCTTCAACCAGGTGCAATGGAGTAGCACATGGAACTGTTTCTTGACCTTCTAAAACTGCCAGACTTGGGAATGGGCTTCTGGAGAATCTGGGAGCGAAATCTATTGATATTCAAAGCCAACCTCATGGAAACGGCCCTTACGGTAGTTATTGAGCCCCTGATTTTTTATTGGGCCCTTGCCTATGGCCTCGGCCAATATGTGGATGTGATCAACGGGCTGTCTTTCGTTGAGTATCTTTTTCCCGGCTTTATGGTCTTAACAGCCATGTCGATTTCGTACGCAGAGACGAGTCACACTTGCTACTTAAGAATCACCCCGAATGGTGACTATTCGAATTACCAATACACACCGATGAGGCATGCCGAAGTAGCTCTTGGCGAAATACTTTGGGCAACATTTAAGGGTATGCTTGGTGGGCTGAGTTTAGCTGTATTCGCTTTTCAGCAAGGTTTCTTTGAGGCAAGTCATTGGCCGATATTGCTGCTTATTTTGACGTTCATAAGTCTACTCTTTTCATCGTTAGGCCTACTGGTAATGACTCAAGTGAAAAGCTACGAGGCATTTAGTGTCGCTTACGCAGTTTTCTTGCTGCCAATGTTCTTGTTGAGCGGGGCCCTGTTTCCTTTAGATGCTTTGCCGCAGTTTTACTCTTACCTGTCGATGGCTTTTCCGGTAACTCATGGCCTACTCATGCTAAGATCCGCATTCGTCGAAATCTATGATACCCAGTTCTATCTTAATCTTTCGGTAGTCGTGTTGGTGGCATTGCTGATCTGCCATATTGCTATAGCTCGCTTTGAGGCCAGATTTAGAAGGTGATTAGGTTTCGTGGTAAGTTTTCAGGTACTTCATCCAGCTGGTCTAAGTCTTCTAGCGACTTTTCTAAATCGGTTGAGTCACCACCTTCGACGCTGTCTGTCTCTTCATCTAACAGGTCGTCGATAGATTCCCAGTAAACGGGCCCCTTGGGTAGCGAGTACCAAGGAAATCGATCAATGTGTGTCTGTGCAAACTCATACTCTTCATCAGTTATCTTTTTGTAATAGTGAAGTCTTTTGGCTATAAGAAGCACCATTCTCTTCGAGAAATCAGTCAGTTCTCCTTTTTCAAAAGTTGTTGAATAGGTCTTCGGGTTTGGCAGTAAATGCACGAGATATCCGCTCTCGAGTACGTTTAGCTGATTGGGTGCTTTAAAAAAATAGTAACGAGAAGCTTCATCAAGGCCGTAAAGATCAGGGCCAAACTCGACGATATTTAAGTATTTCTCAAGTATAAACTCTTTTGAAAATTTAGATTCCATTTCTCGAGTGAGAAAAAATTCTTTTAGCTTTCTGGAGATAGACTTTTCGGGAGTCAAAAAAGAGTTTTTTATGAGTTGCTGGGAGATTGTTGAGGCCCCTCTCTTGTAGCCACCCGAGAGAACGTTCGTCTTAAGACTCTCTTTCAGCTCGAACCAGTCAAAACCATTATGCTGCCAAAAGCTTGCATCCTCAGAAACAATCAAAGCATCGATAAACTTTTGAGAAACGTCAGGCAACTTCACATAATTCTTTTCTTGGGGACACACTTTCACATTGTTCATTGAGCCTTCAAAGCAGGTCTCTAGAACCGTGACACTAGGCAGTCCTGACTTCAGCACAAGCACACCGGTGCCGGCGATTAAGACGAGCAAAATCAAGATGGCTAGCGACGTGACAATGATTTTAGTGCCAAGTTTCATTGCTATAGACGCCCATTTTCTTTTGACCATTTCACAGATTCAGCAATGCACTCACGAGCTGGTCTTGGGCGAAAACCCAATTCGTTAGTGGCTTTATCGTGAGAAAACCAATGGTACATGACCGCGACAGTCGCATTCTCGGAGTTCAGTGGTCCTTTCTTGCCGAAGTACTCCATGACATCTCCAATTTTACCAATGGTTTTTACAGCTAGGTTTGGCAAATGTTTGCTTGGTGCTGCCACCCCGGCCTCTGCAGCGATCATCTCAAATAGGCTTTTGATAGTAATGTTCTCGCCACACAAAATGTATCGCTCTCCAGATTTACCCTCTTGCCAAGCTGTGACTAATGCATCCACCACATCGTTCACTGAGACAATGCTCACACCACCAGAAGTGTAGAACGGAAACTTACCCTTGGCCACTTTCAGCTGCACGCCACGACTGCCTTTTTTGGAGTCTCCGGGTCCATAAATTGTCGAAGGATTCAAAATAACACAGTCGAGTTTGTCTTGCTGAAAGGCATTTAGAACATTGAGCTCTGCAATTCTTTTTGTCTCAAAATATCCAAGATCGTAGGGTTTCATATTGTAGTCAGACACTTCACTCAATGGTGTTTTGCCATCAAGGCTGGCACCGATTGCAACTACAGAGCTCATATAAACAAGTCTTGTCACTTTTTGCTCTTTGCATGCAGCAATAACGTTGCTTGTGCCCTCGACATTTACCCGCTCCATTATGGCCCGTTGGCTTTTGGAATAGCCGACCACACCTGCAAGATGAAACACAGCCGCCATGCCGTCACAGGCCTCCCTAACAGAATCGAGATCAGTGACGTCTCCCTTGTGCAGAGTCACACGATCAACAGGGAGGTCAGACAAGTCGCTATTGGTGCGAACTAGAAGGTGCACATCGTGCCCTAGTTCAACAAGCTTTTTCGTGAGCCAGGAGCCTACAAAACCAGTAGCTCCAGTTACCAAAACTTTGCTCATAAACTCATTCTCCTGAGGTCAACGTTAGTGACTTTATTGCCGTAGCTTTTAGGACCTAGGTTATATACCAATCTTAAGATTTAAGCACATCTGAATAAAGCAATTGGCCTCTGGGTCATCCCAGTGCTAGCCTTTAGGAGCTCATCAATACTGGCATAGAGCCGTGGCGACTTTTCAGTCGGGAGAACTTATGGCTGCGAATCTTCTACAAAATGTTTACCTATTTAAGGGCTTAAGCGAGCAGGAGCTAAATGAGATATCTGAAATCGCTGAGTCAGAGTCATTTCAGGCTGGAGATGATGTGTTCAATGAGACAGACCCGGCCCAGGCTTTGTACATTATTCGTCACGGTTCTGTTCGCATACATCAAAAAAGCGATTCGGGTGAGAACATTGAGGTAGCAACTCTGGGAACGGGGAGCCACTTTGGAGAGATGGCATTTGTTGATGGCGAAAAAAGATCAGCTTCTGCCACTTCAATCGAGCGTTCTGGAATTGTCTTATTGAGATACCAGAAACTCAACGAGCTACTTGATAATAACGAGACAATCGCCGTTCATTTCTTCAAAGAGTTGTCGAGGTTCTTGTGTGGCAGGCTGAGAGTTACTACGAATGACTTGAGCTTTGCTAGAGAAAAAAACCTAAGCCACTTTTAGGCTTTTTGGTTAGAGCACAAAAAAAACCGTCCTTTGGAGACAGCTTTTTTTATAGTCATAACTTAAAAACTAGTATTGTCTGATGATCTCAACTTTTTCCATTACCAGATCTTTGACTGGCTTGTCGTTGATGCCAGTGCGAATTAACGAAGCCTTCTCAACAACGTCATAGCCATCAACAACCTCTCCAAAAATGCTGTGTTTTCTGTCTAGGTGAGGCAAACGCTCGGCAACGGTTACAAAAAACTGAGAACCATTTGAGTTGGCTCTTCCTGGGTTTGCCATAGAGAGTAGGCCCTTTTTGTCGTGCTTCAAATTGGGGTGAAACTCGTCTTTGAACTCATAGCCAGGGGTGTATCTGCCAGACCCGGTGGGGTCTCCGCCTTGAATCATGAAGCCACGGATAACACGATGAAAGCTTACGCCATCATAGAAGCGTCGTTTCGTCATTTTGCCAACTTTGGCCTTCTGGCCTTCTAGCGGCTCTCGAAAAGCCTTTTCACCTTCTGCAAGTGCAACAAAATTCTCAACTGTTGCTGGAGCTCGTCGAAAGAACAGCTTGGCTTTGAATTCGCCGAACGGTTCACCACCATGTGTAAGAGTAAACTTGGCAAACATTCTTTTGGGTGTTCCTTTCTTTTTAGGCTTCGGGGCTGCCTTCATTTTTTTTATTATACTATCAGCAGCTTTCGCAGCATTAGCCTTTTGATTTGTGGTTTTATCAGACTTTTTCTCTGCTGCAGGCTCAGCCTTGGTCTCTTTTGTCATTTCGGCCTTTTTAGTGGCCTCTTTCTCAGTCTTACTCTCAGTGTCATGGGCGTTGGCTGTTACTGCAAAAGCTGTGAAAGTCAGTGCCAGTAGCCATCCATAAATTCTGTGCATGATGTCTCTCCTATTTAATGGGCAGGCAAATGTGTCTAAAACTTATGTAGTGGCGTAGATGGGGTCAAGCTCTTTTAGCTGATCTGAATTCACGCTGAGGGTGTTAAATAGTTGATTCCAAAGAGCTTCTGTTTGTTGCCCAAGAATTTGAGCCGTGTCATTCAGAGCGGGTCGATCGAAGTGTATCAAAAGTTCTGAGCCTTGAGTTACCAGTCGGTGGGCGAGCTCAACCTGCCTTAAAAACAGGTACCGGGACTCCAGGGTAGAGACTATCTCATTTGAGGCGGTTGACTCAGATTTTAGAGCGTGAAGTAGCTCTACTGTCGATCCGCTGGCTTCTACTCCAGAGTTAAGTACGGCAGTTTGCACACCTAGTTCGACGTCAATGAGGCCCCCTGGAGCGTACTTGATGTCGAGACTGCTATCAGTTGTGGGCTTTAAGAGTTTCAGGCGAATCTGTTTCAGCTCAGTGAGATCTTCGTCAGACAGTCTGCGTGTATACAGTGGGGAAAGATCAATTTCTAGAGTCTGATCTAGAGGCCTAAGCTTAAAGTAACTTTGCCTCTCCCATGCGGCGGCTTTGGTGTTCATATACTCATAGAAGTTCTCGAGCGTCACAAGCAGAGGGCCTGAGCTGCCAGAGGGTCTCAG
>JABSOQ010000146.1 GCA_013216195.1 Bdellovibrionales bacterium | reverse complement strand
GGCTAAGGATCTGGGTGAAAGCCTCAGCGGCCTTAAGGTTGATGGGGGTGCGGTTGCCAACTCTTTGCTGATGCAACTTCAAGCGGACTACCTTGGGGCTAAGATCATCAAGCCCAAGAATATTGAAACCACTGCAGCGGGAGCCGCATTTTTAGCTGGGCTATCTGAAGGGGTTTGGACCTCACTTGAGGACATTCAGAAGTCTTGGGTGGTTGATGAGGCCTTTGAGCCAGAGATCGATTCTGAGAGCCGTGAGCGAAGAATGACCGCCTGGCAAAAGGCGATTCAGGCTTGTAGAGTCATGGGCACCGCCGAAGACTGATAGTCGCCATTTTGCTCTCGTCGCGCTGAGCGACAGGCCATCTGTTGGGGTATCAGCTGGGGCTAAGTTCTCGAGGGGAAGCTCTCGGGGCGAAGCTCTCGGGGCGAAGCTCTCGGGCTGCCAGCCTTGACAGTAGGGGCGCCGAACACTTATACGCTGCAGCACGGGTTATAAGGGTTTGTCGTGATTGCTGTGACCTACTTTGAGCATCGGGCTCTAGACCCAAAAACCTTTGAAATGGGAACGCGTTATGATGATTCAAGAAAACTGTGTTGTGAGTTTTCACTATGTACTTAAAAACAAGGCTGGGGAGATCCTTGATTCTTCTCAGGGAGCAGAGCCGCTTTCTTACCTGCATGGTAAAAAGAATATCATTCTGGGTCTCGAAAAAGAGCTAGAGGGCAAGCAGCCGAGTGACGAGTTCAATGTGGCGATACCACCAGCTGAGGCTTACGGTGAAAGACAAGACGCTTTGATTACCAAAGTTTCTAAACAAGAGTTAGCTGAAGTTGAAGATCTCGAGGTCGGTGTTCAGCTGCAAGCTCAAACCAATCAAGGTACTCAAGTTTTCACCGTTATAGAGATGGAAGGCGATAGTGTAACCCTAGATGGTAACAACCCCTTGGCTGGCGAAGAGCTGCACTTTGAAGTTAAAGTCGAAAGTGTGAGAGAAGCGACCGATATGGAAATTTCTGACGGCCGTGCACATTCGTCGGGCGAAGTCTCTCACTAGCCTGAATTCAAATGAGAGCATTGTAAAGCCAGAGCCCTATTTGGGCCTGGCGAGGCTTCTTCATATTTGAGTTTAGTCTTCTGGAAGTTCTATGTGGTCAGGGTAAATGCGATTGCCCATGTCTTTGTACTTTTTTATGAGTCTTTCAGCACCATCTTCTTCGAGAAGTGAGATCACTTTTTGAAAAACGTAAAGATCTGCTTCTTCATCCTCAATCATTCGAACGCCAAGTCTTAAGATAGCCGGCTTAGTTAGTCGAAAGCACTCCACTCGGAACTCGAGCTGCTTGTACTTGCTCGTAATAATGTCTTGTTGAGAGAACAGCTTTAACAGCTTATCAGCATGCTTCGCCTGTTTTGCTTTCAGCATCTCTTCGACACATCGACCTATCAGCTCAGGGTTTCGTTTTGAGCAGAGTACAGATTTTTCGAACTGCTGGCAGGCTTCGTCGTACTCCTGGCGCTTCATCAAAAACTTACCACAGGTGAACAGGGCCGCCTTGACAATGACTTGAAGCTTTTCGGGCTTGTGGTCGAGATCTTGATAAACTCTGTAGTACTCCAGCACATCGCTAAAGTGCTTGGTTTGTATTGCCAAATAAATGATGCGACCTAGGCGCTGTGGTGTGATGGGGTAGTACATCAGCATGTCTTGCACAGCAGTGTAGGCTTCAGCGGGTCTCTTAGCTTTGTCTAGATATTCAAACTTTGCGACCATGCACTTGTAGTGATTAGGTATGAACTCGAGGCCTGCATCATAGTGATCTAACGATTTATCGCTGAGTTCAACGGTCTCTTCAACCTGGCCCAGGTAATAATGTGCAAGGCTAGGCTTTTCACCCAACTTTAGGGCTTCTTCGAAGATTGTTCTCGCTTCATCAACGTTCTTCTCCTCAAAGGCAGCCTTGCCGTCATTGATTTTTGCAATATAAGGTGGGGGAGAGATCTTGTTCACTAATGCTCTTCTTAAGTAACCCTGCAGTTTGTCTCCAATAAAAGGTTTTACGATGTATCCATCAACATCCTCTTCAGCAGCCTCTGCTACTGAGGCCTCAGAAGCCGTTGTTGTGGCTAGAATAAACACAATCTCTTCAACAAAGTTCTTCGCAAACTCTAACAGCACAAGCCCAAACTGCCCGTGGATCTCATACTCGCTGATGATGATCTCTGGTTTTTCTGCTTTGACGATCGCCGCTGCGTTCTCAAGTTTGTTCGCGTGAAATAAGTTGCTCGATTGACAGCCCAGGACCTTCATTGCATCGAACAAGGCTTTTCGACTTGAGGCAGACTGATCGAAAACCAGAACCTTTTTCGAGCGAAGAAAGTCTTTGATTTGACTGTCATCAACATTGTTCTGTTTTTCAGTCACGACTTCCACTCTCTTAATTGCCCTTGATTGCGTTGAACAGTTGGCTGACTTCATCTTGCAGAGATTCGAAAACTTGCATGAAGCGCTCGTAGTCGATGTCGTTCTTGTTGTGCAGATCAATCACCACTTCGGCCTCTTCTTCGTTGAGCTTCTCATGCTCTGTGACTTTTGCTCGGCTTCGAAACTTCCATTCGTTTGTTTTCGTGCGTGCCTCTACAACAATGTCAATTTGATGCCCTATTACGCATGCAGTTTTGGGTGCACGAACTTTAAGTTGCCCCTCGAGAATCTGACTGACTTCAAAGGCTGAGACTTTTGACGAGTCGCCCTCTTCGAGATGCACAACGTGTGTTGTTGTATTCTCAAAAAAAACAACTTCAACTTCAAGTGAAGAATTCTTAATCCACATACTGATATTGTCACCGTAGTGGGTTTGGCACGCAATGGTATTCTTAACACTGTCTCAACATTAAGGACTTAAGCGCTGCATATGTGAATCATAACAGGTGACAAACTCGATTGACCACTTCATTAGCTAGACTGTATTGGAGTTTTGTTGAGATGCTGGGCTGGTCGTTGATCTTAGCGCTTACGCTTTTTGCCGTCTGATGACAGACTGAAATTGGACCTTTGACGGATGGTCTTTTAGCTAACATACCCAACTTGTTGAGGTGAATTTTTCAAAGTCTTTGTCGACAAGTTTTACAGTTCAAGACCTCTACACAGGTCTGTTAACGCGTAGCCTGTGAAGAGTTTCAATACCTATCGCAAGTGTTTGTTTATTCTTACTGAGAGCTTCGATTTTTAATCTGAATTCCGATATAATAGAGAATTGAAATGGGGGTTTTCTTGCTCAGAAGCCGATTGGCAATATTCGCATTCCTACCTGCACTGATCTTAGGTGCTGCGGCAGAGGCTTTCGATGCTGAGACTGAATTTGCCAATGTGGAGAGGTTGGTGTCTTCACATCAATACGGGGCTGGTCTTGAAACGCTCAACAATTTTCCTCCTGATAGCTTGAGTGCCGAAGACCGTGTCACTTGGTCATTTGGCTCCGGTATCTTGCACTTTCGAGAGCATCATTGGGCTGAGGCGAAAACCTCTTTTCTAGAGGCTCTCAAAACACCATCAGGCTTAGAGGCCATCATCTATTATCATCTGGGTTTGGTTGAAAAAAACTTAGGTCAATTGAAAGCAGCGCAGAGTTTGTTGAATCAGGCGCTGAATCATTCACCCTCAAAGGTTATCGGGTACCAAGTTCGCATGTCGTTAGGGGAGTTAGCCATTGCTCGCAAGCATTACGTGACGGCGTACAAGCACTATCGCTATTTGCAAAGGCGGTGGAAGTGGTCTGACGAGTACCCTTCGATTCTAAAACGATTGGTCGAAGTCGACTTGGCCAGAAAGAAAAGATGGAGAGCTTGTCGCTGGGCTAGAAATCTCTACCGTAACTTTCCGGCGCACAATACGGCTGCTGAATGGGGTATCGACCTACAGAACGTTGAGATAGGCAGCCAAAAGCTGGGTTGTCTAGCGAGCTTCAAAGATCAGCAGCGTCGCATTCGAAGACTTCAGTGGAGTGGTCATTCATCAAGAGCAAGAACTGAGATCGACATTCTTATACAGCGTTCGAGCTCTCGAACTCGTTACTCTGTAGATAAGCTGCTAGCCAATTTTCTGATGAATGAAGGCTATGTTGATGAAGCTGTGCAAGTGCTGCTGAAATACCACAAAGCCTACAACAAGAATTTTGAATACATGATGCTACTTGGAAGGGCGACAGCGAAAGCTGGGCGGTATCAAACCGCTGTAGGTTCTTACACCAAGGCACATGAACTCAGAAACAAGAAGACCAAAGACGCAAGGGAAGCTCTATTCAAGGCCGCCTTCTTATCTTACCAGTTTCAAGACTATGATGGTGCTTATCGAAAGTTTAAACGACTGAGGGAACTCTATCCGAGCTCTTACCGAGCCCGAGATGCCCGTTGGCACATGGCTTGGTTGAAGTACTTGAGAGCAGATTATGGGGGAGCAATAAAAGATTTTGGTACCCTGTACAAACTGTCTAAACGTAGATGGAGATATCGTAAGAACTATCCGCTCGATCGCATTCAGTACTGGATGGCCATGAGCTACCACCGATCGAATCAGCCCGAGATGGCTCGAGTGCTTTTCGGTGAATTGATTGAACAGCATCGTTATGGCTACTACGCTCAGGCGGCAAAACACCGTTTAGGTGACCTGCCCTCAAAGACGGGGGCTCCGATTCGAGATTTAGCTGATAGCGGCAAGACCGCTGAAGAGACGGTGCCGGCGATGTTAAGGCCAAACAGTGTAGCGTCAGTTTCTGATGCCGAAGATGATGTCAAGGGAGCTGAAGAAGAGGCAACCAAAGATCTTGCTGAAAATGAAGTTCCTGTTGATGATCAAGAGGGTATAGAAGAAGACGATGACGACAATGAAGCGCCAATCGTGTTTAAATCGAAAAAGTTGCAAGCGCGATTTGAGAGGGCTAAGAGACTGATTCAGGTTGGTTTTTATGATTGGGCTCGCTGGGAGCTTTACACGATCGAGCGCAAGACACGCAACAAAGAGTACCGTCGCAATTTAGTGAATCACTACCAACAAATAAAAAGCTATAACAGGTCAGCTTACATCGCCTCAATTTACTTTGGTGAAGAGAGGCGCAATGAGGGTATGAAGGCTGCCAGTGACCTCTGGAAGGCCGCTTATCCTCTTGCATTTAACAATATCGTTTCCCACTTCTCGTCAGAGTTTGGTATGGAGCGCGAGTTCATTTGGGCGATCATGAGAGCCGAGAGTTTTTTTAAGGCTGACATATCGTCACCCGTTGGTGCTAAGGGCCTTATGCAACTGATGCCTCACACCGCCACTCAGGTTTCAAGATTACTTGGAGATGAGTACTTTGATACGAAGAAACTCATCCGACCGGAGGTTAATGTTCGGGTAGGAACGCGCTATCTTCAAAGGCTGTCGAAAAAATTCAAAGGGCAGATTCCGCTAATGGCAGCAGGGTACAACGCCGGGCCACATCGGGTGCAAAGCTGGCTGAGTAATTTTGGGCATCTCGATATGGATGAGTTCATTGAACATATTCCATTCAAAGAGACTCGCAAGTATGTAAAAAAAGTGACTCGCAACTACGCGATCTACAAAGAGCTTTATGCCCAAGAAATGAACTCAGTGGCCTGGATCAATAAAACCATTGATGTTCCGCCCAATATGCAGCACACGGCTCGTGAGACCTGGGAAAAGCTATAGATCAAAACTAGCTTGAGCTGAATGCCGTTAAATAGGCAAAAGAAGCGCCGCGCAATCGACTCGCCCCCGCACTGCGGCTGGGGCGACTTCTTGACAGAAATCCTCTCACCTTACACATATATAGCTTCATAAAAAGCGGCCCATCTACAGACTGATTTTGTGAGGGCGGGGGATCATCTTTCAAAGGAGAATTGCGTGCAGGTTTTCAGCAAAAAGCGCCTTATTGGTGTGGTTTTGACGACAGCTATGGCCTTGGCCGTCGGTTGCACAAAGAAAAAATCAAACGACAACGCCGGCTACGACCCAAAAGAGACCTTACGGTTGAACCTGACGACAGAGCCGCCTTCTCTTGATTGGAGTAAATCTACAGACACTACAAGTGCTTTTATTCAGTACAACTTCATGGAAGGTTTAACTGAGTACAATCTCGACGATCCCGAGTTGAGTCTTAGGTCTGCTCTTGCAATGGAGTGGACGGCAAATAAAGATGCCTCTGAATGGACATTCAAACTGCGTGAAGGTGTGAAGTGGACAGACGGCAAACCGTTCACAGCTCAGCACGTGGTCGACGGGTGGAAGAGGCTACTCGAACCAGCAACAGCTTCAGAGTACGCTTATTTCTTGTATAGCGTGGACAACGCCAAAGCTTTCAACGAAGGTAAAATCAAAGACTTCTCTCAAGTTGGGGTCAAGGCGATTGACGACCAGACTTTAAAGGTAACGTTGAACCAGCCGAAGTCTTATTTTCCGTACCTTCTCACTCACCATAGCACTTATCCTATCCGATTGGATGTTGTGGCTACTCACGGTGACACTTGGACAGAGCCTGGCAAAATCGTGACTCTTGGAGCCTACAAACTCAAAGAGTGGGAGCATGACAATCACATCGTTCTCGAGCGTAACGATGATTATTACGGCGAAAAGGCAAAAACAAAATATGTCTACGGGTACATGATCATTGAGAACTCAACAGCCCTGAACCTTTATGAAAAGGGCAAAATCGATGTGCTCTACACTTTGCCTTCTCGTGAAATCGGCAGACTGAAGGCCCGTGAAGACTACAGCACGATGCCTAGCCTAGGTATTTACTACTACGGCTTTAATACCGAAAAGCCACCTTTTAACGACCCCATGGTTCGTAAAGCTGTAAGTATGGCTATTGACCGAGACCAGATCACAACTTTGTTAAATGGCGGAGAAGTGCCCTTGACGAGTTGGGTGCCTAAGGGAATGTTTGGCTACGAGCAGGCTAGAGGCACTGGCTTTGACCCGAGTAAGGCTCAAAAGCTTCTTGATGAAGCTGGTTTCAAAGACCGCAAGAAGTTTCCAAAAATTACGATTGGTTTTAATACGAACGAAGACCACCAGAGAATCGCTGAAAACGTTCAAGCTCAACTGAAGAAAACACTCGGCATTCAGGTGGAGTTGGCAAACGAAGAGTGGAAAACCTATTTGAAGTCGGTTCAGACTAACCCTGCAAACATTTTCAGGTTGGGCTGGATGGCAGACTTTCCTGACCCAGACAACTTCATGAACTTGATGATGACTGAGAGTGAGAACAACCACACAAGATGGGGTAACAAAGAGTACGACCGTCTGATTCTTGAGGCGACTAAGACAACAGACAAGAAGAAAAGAGCTGAGATGTATTCTCAAGCTCAGAGCATCTTGGTCGAAAAAGATGTGCCAGTGGCTCCCATTTATTCGATGGTCAGCCACTATTTGATCAACGATAGAGTGAAGCAGTTTCCTTTGAACTCTATGGGTAAAAAGCTTCTGAAAGATGTGGTTGTTGAGTGAAAGAAAAACTCTCTTATCTACTAGGACCAGCCTTACTGATATGCCTGCTGTTCACAGTGGGCCTCAGTTTCTTCAACTATGTAATACCGACGGCTCTCTGGTTTGCTGATCTGTTCTTGGCTGGAGCTGTCTTCGTGTATTACACGGTCTCTCAAAATAATGTGGTCTACGTTGCAAAACGTCTTGCCGAAGCCGCTGTGGTGATCTTTGTGATCGCTTCTGCGACTTTCTTGCTTTTGAGAGTGCTGCCCGGTGGCCCTTTTGATCAAGAGAAGGCTCTGCCCGCCGAAGTCAAAGCCAACATTGACAAGAAGTATCACCTTGATAAGCCTCTAGCCTATCAGTACTACCGCTACATCTCTGGGGTTGCTGTTGGTGATCTTGGTGAGTCTTATAAGTATATCGGTCGCAATATCAGCGACATTGTTTCAGAGACTTTGCCAACATCAATTCAGCTTGGTGTTTTTTCTTTAATACTTGCGTTTTTGATCGGGATCCCTGCAGGGGTCATCTCGGCTTCTAAGCACAACACACTTTTTGACTCAGTGACGATGGCTTTCGCAATAAGTGGTGTGGCTTTGCCAAGCTTTTTGGTAGCACCAGTTTTGATTTTGATTTTTGCGTTTTGGCTGGGGTGGCTTGAGCCAGCACTCTGGGAAGGGCCGACCTATTACATTTTGCCAGTGGTGGTTCTAGGGACTCGCCCAGCAGCCGTGATCGCCCGGCTAACTCGCGCAAGCGTTCTTGAAGTGATTCGATCTGATTACATTCGCACGGCAAGAGCCAAAGGCTTATCAGAGAGAGTCATTTTGTTTAAGCATGTGCTGAAGAATTCTCTTATCCCAGTGCTGACCTACTCAGGGCCACTTGCTGCAGGTGTTATCACAGGGACCTTCATTATCGAGCAGATTTTTGCAGTACCTGGCATGGGTAAGCATCTTGTCAACTCGGTAACCAATCGAGATTATCCTTTGATTCTGGGGACCACCTTGGTCTTTTCGATGGCACTTGTTTTGGCGAACCTGGTGGTAGATTTGCTGTACTCATACTTTGATCCAAGGATTAAATTATCATGACTAGTTTAGCTGCAACTGCAACGGCTGCTCAGATGCCGAATAAAGAGAAAAAGAAGAAGAGAAAGTCGAACAGCTTGTGGGCCGATGGTTGGAGACGATTAAAGAAGAATAAAGTAGCAGTAGGTTCGGCTTGGTTCGTGGTTTTTATCTGCCTTGTTGGTATGTTCGCTGAGATCTTTGCGCCGTACCCCTTCGATGAGCAGTACATCAAGCACATTTTAGAGCCGCCTTCATCTCGCTTTTGGTTAGGCACAGACAATTTGGGTCGTGATTTGTTTTCGCGTCTCATTTTTGGAGCAAGAATGTCGATGGCTGTGGGCATCTTCACAGCAATTATCTCACTGGTTTTGGGCACCATATACGGAGCTATCTCTGGCTGGATGGGTGGCTACGTCGATTCGATCATGATGAGAGTGGTCGACATTCTCTATTCGATTCCTACACTCGTGCTCTTGATTTTGGTTAAGGTAATTTTCGACTCGGTTACTCTATTTGATAACCCTGAGCTTAGGGCTCTAACTGGTATACTGGCAGCACTCAGTGTAGTGGGTTGGGTGACACTGGCTAGGGTGGTAAGAGGTCAGGTTTTG
>JABSOQ010000145.1 GCA_013216195.1 Bdellovibrionales bacterium | reverse complement strand
CAGAGTTAAAGAAGATGGTCACGACACCTCTTCTGATGATCACCGGAACTCGTGATCTCCGAGCTTACCGTGAGTATTCGAAAGCGAGAACTGCTTGGCGAAAACTTAGAGGGCTTCCAGCAACGGATCTGTCTCGAAGTATTAAGTTCTGTGATGACTTAAACATCGAAGCAACTGCAGCATTGGGCAAGCCAAGTTGCACCTTTGTTCCTCTTGAAGGTTCATTTCATGAGATTTACAAAGAATCAGATGAGTATCGCGACTTGGGGTTGAGAATGGTCGATGAGTTCTTTACTCAGAGTTTAAATGCGAACTGATATTTCTTATACTGGTCGAAATGCCTTTGGCCATTAAGCTTTCTGTGTACAGAAATGCAAAATCAGTTGGGTTCTCAGTTCCGGTTTTCTTAAACTTGAACTGGGAGCGAGACAAGAAGTAACATGAGCAAGTCTAATGAACAGTTTTTGGGTCATGTTGTCCCTGAAAAACGGTTCATTTGAATTTACGTAGCTCTTATTTTGAAAGCAATTGTCAGTGGCCATAGCTGTGTTAGACACTAGAGCTATGTTGTGGCATATCGGATACGTCAGTGTTGGAGAAGGTGAGTGGAACTCACAGAGATTAGCAGAGCTTGAGGCTCAAGCAGCTAAAAACAATGTCTCTGATTCTATTACAGGTCTGCTTGTTTTTGATGGCACTCATTTCTTTCAGTATCTCGAAGGCGACAAAGAAAAAGTGGAAGCACTCTATAGCAGAATCGAGGCCGATGACCGGCACTCTTCTGTGACGATGTTGTCATCGGGCGAAGTCAGTTCGCAGCTGTTTGCACGTTGGGCAATGAAGTTGTTTTTGCCCGAGGACTTCAACATGGATGATCGGCTTCATATTCTCGATTTGCTCAGCCAGAAACACGAAAAAGAATCGATTCCTCAGATCTTAGGTGCCTTGACGATTCGAAACGAACAGCCGATCAATTAGGTATCTATAGCTCGAGCTACATACAAGTTGGCCCGGCTTTCGCTCTGTAAGTACCTCATGATAAACCTCATCAATTGTATTCGATCTGAGCACATCGTTGCCGCCACTTTTTGTCTGCTGTCTACACTTTTGGGTGTCTCTGCCCAGGCAGATTTACCAGAGGCATTAGCCGATCTTTGCCCTCAGGTTGAGTTGGGCGAAGGGGGGCGTGCAGTGAATATAGCTCAAAGAAACAAGCCATTGATCACAGTCTCTTCACCTGAGTACGCAAATCGTCTGGTTAGCTTCCTAAAAAATCGATCTGAAATCGAGCACGACTACGTCATCGACGGCTGCGATGCGAGGGCCTTTCTAGGCGCCAAGGCTTTGCATGAAGAGTTGCGAGTTTTCACTACTCGAGTGAACGTAGATAATGCCGACCCAGATTTGGTTTTTACGACTGATAAAACCTTTGAGGGCTTTGTTGATTTTCACAATCGCCACTCAACTTTGATGATGTGCGTGAAGCAAGAGTCTGGTGAAGTTATACCTGCGATTCTTGAGCCGACCTTTTCAATTAAAACAATGTCTTACCAGGAATGGATCTTGTTCTTGAGAGATCAAGAGCCTGGCACCCAGACGGTTACAACATCGAGCATGTTCAGCTTGAACCCTCACGCCACAGGCCGATTCGATAGCTTTTCGAGCAGAGACATTCAGTGTGCAGAGGAGGCTATGCAGTTATTCACAAGCGAGCTTCAGAGTCTGCGAAGGCAAGAGAATCGATTGCCATATGCCTTCGGCCGCTACGAAGAAGTTCTAATTTTGAGAACCTGCATAGAAGACGAATAAGAACCGATTTGATGGGGTTGAGAGAATTTTCGATCGCACAAAATTGAGTGCCACGGCGCTTTTCGCGCATTAAAGCTTTAGATGATTTACCCACCGAGAAGTGATAAACTAAGGCGTGAGCTCAGATAGTCTAACATCACATTCTAGCTGTTGCCCGCCTAAGGAGCCGGTCGTAACTTCGTGTTGCCCCTCTTCAGCTGATGCGAGCCAAAGCTGGTGGAAGCGCTTTGATAAAATTCTGTGGCCTTCGTTTTTTTTGGTGTCTGCTTTTTATTTAGCCTCTTTTTTTGAGATTGAGGTGTCTTGGCTTCACGAGGCAGCTCATCATACGCGTGAATTGGTACATAAAATGTGGTGGGGAGTCGCGCTAGGTATCGTGTTTGTAGGTTTAATAGAGGGTCTTCCTCGAAAAGAATTAAATCACTATTTAAGCGGCTCACACGGCCTGGTTGGTATATTTAGAGCCACGCTGGCCGGTATCTTTTTTGATCTCTGTAGCCATGGGATTTTAATGGTTGGTATGAAACTTTACAAAGAAGGTGCGAGCCTTGGGCAGACCATGGCCTTTTTGATCGCGAGCCCTTGGAACTCACTGAGTTTAACAATAGTATTGGTAGCACTAATTGGTCTGCCCTGGACTCTGGCAGTGGTTTTGCTGTCGGCACTCGTTGCTTTTGCCTCTGGCTTGATGTTCGAAAAAGCGGTGGCAAGTGGTTTTCTGCCTGAGAACCCCAGCCGTAACGCTCACACTGATTCGGTTTCGATTAAGTCCGTATTGGTCGGCTTTCGCTTTCCAGGAGTTTCAGCTGTTGTGAAAAAAGGCATGGCTGAGTCTCGTATGATTCTGCGGTGGCTTTTGTTTGGTATCATAATCGCTGTTGGGGTTCAGATGCTTCTTAGCGAGCAGCAATTTCAGGCCTACTTTGGGGCCTCATTACTGGGTCTAATGGCCACTGTCGGGCTCTCAACCGTGCTAGAGGTCTGCTCTGAGGGCTCAGCACCTCTTGCGAGTCAGTTTCTCACCAAGGCAGGAGCTCCAGGTAACACCTTCGCATTCCTGATGACAGGTGTCTCAACCGATTACACCGAGATCATGGCGATCAGAGACACCATGGCCAGCTGGAAGATCGCCCTGGCTCTTCCTCTGTTTACCTTGCCTCAAGTTGTCTTGATTGCTTGGCTTCTCAATAATCTGTAACTAGTTGATTGCACTCAAGTAAAGATGCCTACAACAGTGTCTCA
Source organism: Bdellovibrionales bacterium (assembly GCA_013216195.1). Classification (GTDB taxonomy): domain Bacteria; phylum Bdellovibrionota; class Bdellovibrionia; order Bdellovibrionales; family UBA1609; genus JABSOQ01. Next base: position 6,154 of record JABSOQ010000145.1, on the reverse strand, counting down.
ATGTGAGACGTCTCACAATCAGTCTGCACGAGATTTCAGCCTGAGATGATAAATTAGGAGACCGGGTGGGAGCACTAAAGGAGTCAGGCGATGAATCAGGTTTTGGTATATCTGAAGGCAGTACTTTTGTTTTTAGCCTCATTGTACGCAACTTCCGCATTGGCGAATCAGCCAACTTGCGGCACCCATGTCGTGCTCGATGTTTCGCAAAACATCATGTTGGCGCGTGACACGAGCTCTTGTGATGAGAGTTTTGATAAAGAAGAGTTCATAGAAGAGTACCGACAAAAGCTTGTCGATGGCTTGCCGGCGCAATGCCACAGCAAATTTATGGATGCAATACAATGCTGTCTCTACCCTGAGCACGAGGCATGTACCCAGCAAGTGAGTCGACCAGCGGTCATGATTATGACTACAGGCACGCAAAGCACAACCGACCTAATTCGAACTGCAATAAGAGAAAACGTCAACGGCCAGAACATAGCCTCAGCCAGAGCTGAAGCTTGCCGCTTGGCGCGCACAGAGTGTTCCTCGACTTGCTTAGATGAGATTCAGCCACAAGCCGCTATACTCTGCGAGAAACTGGCTGATCCCGAGCACTGTGAAAAGCGCATTGCCAATGTGCATCTGAACGCAGCTTGCCAATCGATGAGGCCTCTGAATCGAGCTGTTGCTGCCGAGAGTGATCAAGGTTTCTTAAGTGTATCGTGTCATGTTCAAGGCGTCGATGCCATTATGTGCAACGGCTATTAAGACCTGCACCTATAGGCATAGCCTCTGTAGATTTGTCTGCAGAAGCCATAGTCAGATTCTTCAAGAACCACATGGGTAGCCGATTGACTGGCTGCCTTTTTCTTTAAGTCGATAAAGGCGAGGGTGGTATCCCAATAAGAGAGCCCTTCAATGGGGTTCAATTTCTCGCACTTGTCGTTAGGCAAAGGCTGATCGGTTAACACTTGAACTTGCAAGGTAGAGCGGTCTTCTGAGTACCAGTGCGCGCATCCGATAGTGCCTAAAGAGAAAAGTATTATGAGCGAATTTTTCATTTTCTCCTCCAATTGAGAGTTTCTGCTATTCAAACTGAATGAAATGAGAACCTGATGAATTTTGCATGAGATTGTCTTAATGACGCTGATGGTTGGCAGCTCTTGGAGCTTCTTATTTTAACCGCACAGAGCTATGGTGAGAGGCATGAAAATCTTAAGGCATATTCTCGTGGGTTTTATAGCGGTTGAGCATATCGGGTTTCTAGTGCTTGAGATGTTTTTGTGGACTAAGCCGATCGGCATGAAGGTCTTCAAACTCACACCAGAAGTGGCTTTTCAAACGGCAACCTTGGCTTCAAACCAGGGTCTCTACAATGGCTTTCTTGCAGCCGGTTTGCTTTGGTCCTTTTTCGCCGCCAAGGGGCAGAGGCAGTCATTGCGAGTTTTCTTTTTAAGTTGTGTTGCGATTGCTGGTCTCTACGGCTGGTACTCAGTCAGTCAGACGGTATTGTTTGTACAGGCTTTGCCGGCCGCACTGGCCCTTGTTGTCTGTCGCTATCAAAGTGAAGGCTAGAAAAACTGCTGCAACCCGAATGAGATGTCAAAGGCGCGGTTGTAGTTCAGGCCCTGGGCGAAATCGACCCTTAAATTAAACCTGTAGATTGCTGGTGAGATAAGGCGAATGCCAGCGCCGACACTTTGAAAGGCTTCATTGGGATTATTTTGGAGCAATTGGCCCTCGTTATCGGCAGTGTTTCCAATGTCGTAGAAAAAATTGTGCTGCAGAACGAGCCAGTGGCTTTTGTAGCTGCTCACTCGGTATTCTAAGTTGGCCTGCCAAAAGTGTTTGCCAATGAACTGACCGTCTTGAAAACCTCTGACGTTCTCGAAGCCTCCAACAAAGAAATTATTCTGAAAAGAGTCACTGTTACTGTGGCCCGTAGACACGTTGACCCCAATATTTTGCTCATGAGGCAGCAAGAAAAAGGCTTTTGAGGTATGCGTGAGTCGGTAGGAGTTTTCGTTGCCACCTAAACCTGAGTCAGCAAACCTCAAGTTCACATCAGTCTGAAAGCCCTCTACCAAATAGTTCGTGAAGTTCAAGCGCCCCAACCTTAGATAGGTGTAGTAGGCAGTCTCATCTAATAGATCTGGGGGAGAAAAGCCTAAGTTCAGGTTTTTGTCGCGAAACTCTTCGCTTAAGCCATCGTCAGTTGCCTCTTGACGAGTGTAATCGAAGCCGGCGCCAACCACGAACCAGTAGACAAACTCTTTAGCTAAGAAGAAATTGTACTTTTGCATATTCACTGTGTAGGCAGATGTCTCTTCAGCGACATCACCCTCATCAACATCGCTGCTGAACAGCAGTCTATTTCTTGTGACATTCCAGATGTCGTAACCAGACCGAATTCGTGTTCCGAGCAGTCTAGGGTTTCTAAACCAGTGAACAAAACCATCGCTGCCATTTAGGTTCTCATATTGGGCCCCAACCTCGATAAAAGACCCTAAGACGTTAATGTCATAGGCTCCTGCAGTGAATTGAGTTGTGCCTCCACCTGAGGTGAGCTTAGCGATTGGGATCAGAGTCCATCTTTCTTGAACCTTGATGTTCAGTTTAGATTGGTCGTCAGGTAGCATTTCAAGAGAGAATTCGACCTCAGAGAAAATTCGTAAGTTAAACAGACGTTTGTAGCTCTCTTCTAGACCGTAGGCGGTGAGAGTGGAGCCGACTTTCACATCCAATTCGTTCATGATAACATCACGAGAGGTTTTGCTATTGCCCTCAATACTGATTTTACTAAGAGTCCGATTGTGATGCTCAGCGTAGTCATTCTCAGAAGCTAGCGACTGCAATGAAAAAATCAAGCATGCTGCAATTAAAAGGCCCTTCAAGTCGGTTTCTCCTAGTGGATGTTGCCGTCAGATACAGAGCCCTAAAAGGCTCGTATCAGCTATTCGCATAACCCAAAGGCTTTGTGACTGAGTTTTAAAGAAAAACCAGTTTTATCTCTACTTGAATCTGTAGCGTGTGGAGCGGCCATGACCGGCTCTCTCAAGCTTGTATTGAGATTGAGCTTCCTTTAAGCAGCGTTGTGTTGTGGCTTCACTGGCATTTAGAAACTCTCGCACTTGTTTTGAGGTGAACCAGTCTTGCTTGAAGTGTTGTCTGACCTTCGTGGCTCGATTCACCTGAATGTCTGTTTTGGGTTGAGCCAGACTCAAGTCGAGGGCCACAGGTTTGTCAAATTTCAAAGTCACACCACTCTGGCTCCAGTCGACGCCAATTCCGCTCTCTTCAGGTAGTAGGGCTCTCAAGCGCTTCACCGTGCTGTAAATACGATCAGGGGTATGAAAGGGGTCAAAAAAGCTCTCTTCGTAAAGGCTTTCAAACACATACCCAAGAGACAAAGGGCGATAGAGGTCTTTGGTTAAGGTCACGAACAGGTTTTTTGAAGAGAGACTTCGAGCGAGTCTGTTTTCAAAGTCGAACAGGCTTTTCTTCGTCGCACCTTCTGACTTGAATTTAAAACTGCGGGGTACAGTGAGGCCACCGGGAAAGTTGGTCTTCACCATCTTCTTGTACTCGGCATAAGGGGTGCCAAAATACACCTTAAGAGCACGGTTGCGGTCTGATCGTGCGTTGGCAAGTAGCCTATCAATCTCGCGAGCGCCCTCCCAGTAGTGCTTCGAGATTCCCTCTCGGTAGAGGTCTTCAGCCTTTTTTAAAACGGATGCCGATTGACGATTCATCTTGGTCTCTAAGTCTATAACGAGATCCCACTTGCGGCCGTAGAATGACCAGATGTTGCCAGAGGTGCCGAGTAGGCTTTGGCTCTTTTTTAAGCTCGCTCTTGCACCTTTGTACTTTCCTAGTTGGATTTGGCTCTGTGCTTGCAGTTCATAGCTGTTGGCCAACAGCAATTTGTTGTCGTGTTCTCGGGCATATTTTTGAATACCCTTTACTGTTACTAGGGCTCTGTCTTTCAAGTTCATTGATAAATACGAAGAAGCCAAATTCAGTGAGCCAACCTGATAGAAGTAGCTCGAGGGTTCAACGTTGTTGAGGTACTTTTTCAAATAGAAAGCCGCAGATGAGTAGTTCCAGTGAGCAATGTGAATGCGAGCTTTGAGATCATGAACCTCAGGGTTTGATTTTGGGTCAACCTGTGTGAGCCATCTTTCAGCCTCATTAAAAAAGCCCAGTTTGATTAATGAGCCAACATAAGACACGATCTCGCTAGAGCTAGCCTCTCCAAGATTGTCACGGTGCTGTTTAATAATCTTGCCTAGAATTTTTAGCGAATGCAGGGGTCTGCGCGCTCTTCGAGCTATGTTCGACAACTCAGACAATGATTTTCTTGGTAGGTCAGCAGGTTTGACATCTTTTATCAGTTGCCAGGCATCTTCAACATGACCTAATCGAATCATCTTGTCGACTTTGTTTAACAACTCTTCAGTTTGAGACATCGAAAACGGCATATGATCTCTTCGGCAGGTTGTCTTATTCGCATAAGCTCCAGTTATTATTTAAGAAATTGTGAATCGCTTAAAGATATCGTTTCGGACTGAGACTATTTCAAAAAGGTGAGAATTTTTGAGTAGTTAAGAGGCCATCCCTTCATTTGTCTCCATCGATCACATTGCTAAAAAAACTTAACCTAGATGCAACAAAACTGGGAGAGTCAAATGATGTTTAATCAAATCGTTAACCTGCTTTCAAACGAATGGCAAAAAAGGCATGGCCTTAGTGAGAAGACTTTTAACAAGTTCATCGAGCTGGCTGAGCCAATAAAGCTGAGAAAGAGAGAACGCCTTACCTTTAATCTGCAAGGTGAAGCTTATGTCTATTTCGTTCTACAAGGAGTAGTTGAATCTTTCACGCTCTCTATAAAAGGTAAAAGATGTGTGCTGCGTTTTTATCAGTTTGCTGACACACTTTTTGATCACGATTCTATGGTAACCGGGCCAATGATGGGCGAGCCTGCTGAGGTTCACTTTAATGCTGTCACGGAAGTTCGCCTACTGAGGGTTAAGCTCTCAGAGCTGCAAAGGCTTTCGGCTTTCTACTCAGAGGTGCGGTCGATGGCCCTTGGAGTTCTGCTGTCTGATATTGATTACTGCAAGCGAAGAATGATCAACTTCACCACGCTGTCGACTATCGAGAACTATCATATTTTCTTAGAAGAACACCCCGAGATCTCTCAGGTACTGACCAACAGAAAAGTCTCTGAGTATCTGGGTGTCACGGAGCAAGGGCTTCATAAAGTCAAAACCAAACTCCTCAAAGAGAAGTCAGAGGAGCTGAATCCGGTGCTGATGCCTCAAATTGAGAACTCTTTGTTGAATCCTGCGGAATCAGGCCAAAGCTTGAAACTGGTTGATATTACTGAGACGAGTTCGTGATAGTATAGAAGGTTAGAGAGCGAGGGGATCTGTGAGAATCTGGAAGCAAAAATCACTTCTGTTGTTTTTGGCAACGGCACTTATGCTGTCGTTCCAGAATTGCTCTGCTCCCTCGGCGAGCTCACCTGTTGGAGTAGTGTCACAAGCTACCTCTGGTAACGGAGATGCCTATGATGGTAAACTTGTTGTAACAGCTCCAGAGATCGTGACCCCAGGGCAAACAGTCGAAGTTTCAATACTTGGAGGAGCCCCTCCGTATCAGCTCACCTCCGATTCGAGTTCTGCTCAAATTGTAGAAACCAGTGTGGGCATCTACGCTTTAACTGTTGATGTTAACACCTCTGGTGGTGTGATTAGTTTGCAAGCCACAGATTCAAATGGCGAGCTGGCCACGACTGAGATTCAAGTGTGGGGGATCAATCGATGGTTTTTCTCTCAACCTACAGGGCTTGCCGTTGATAGCCGAGGGCACACTTTTGTTCTCGAAGCCGACCGGCCCAGTTTAATTGAGCTAGATGCCAACGGTGACTTGGTTCAACGCTACACCAACACAGACTTGTCAGCTGACTTGGTGTCTCCTACTCATCTTGAAATCGACGCTCTCGACAATCTCTACATTTCTGACTCTTCATCGAGGGTGGTGGTGATAGACGCCGTGACCAAGAGGGTTCAGAGAATCATTGAAGATTCAGCAGATCAGTACTGGTCTGACTGTGGAGGCATTCAAGATATGAAGGTCGACGCAGGAGGTGCGATATTTGTTG
>JABSOQ010000144.1:1895-9226 GCA_013216195.1 Bdellovibrionales bacterium | reverse complement strand
CGAATCACTTGCCCAAGGCTGCCGAGCAAGCCCTACGTTCTGGCAAGACTGCAATGTTGGACCTCTAGATTTTATTGGCCATGCTCAGCAATTAGCCGCAGCGGCTCGTTTTGTTAGTGGTCTAGAGGGCGCTCGCTGCAGAGATCGAGGCGTTACATTTGCAGCCGAAATGCTGCCGGTATTACCCGCGATCAACGGGCTTTCAGGTCTACAGTTTGCCGGAGATGCCAATGATGCTGGCCTTCTCACCTCTAGTGAGTTCAATGGTGAGGTCATTGGCATTCTCATAGGGTTGACGTTTGGGCTAGGGCTTGGCGGTGTTGCCTCTGCTGCGGCTCTTACCGCCAGAGGCTTAAGAACTTCTGTTCGCACAGTGAGAGCTCAATTGGCCACCCGGTCAGGTGCTGAAGCTGCCAATCCAAATTTAGCAGCAGACACGGTATCGCCAAATTCAGTCTTTACAGGAACAGCTGGCCTTGAGACTTCCGCAGCCGACAACCCTATTGACAGAGGTGCCGAAGAAATTGCTGAGGCAGCAGAAGCCAGAGTGCCGCACTTATTCGATGAGAATCCAGATGCGACTCTCAGACTCGCCCCTTATCCAGGGCCGGTCGAAGACATCTCCGAAATTGGCTTCGAGATTTTGCCCGATGGTCGCATTCGAGTGAGAGATCAACGAGCGTCTGTCTCAAGCCATGCCTTTATGGATTTGCAATCAAATCATGGTGTTGAGTTTATTGAAGGTTCTGGCCCAAGAAATCAGCTGCTGATCGAACACTTCGACGAAACAACAGGCACCGTCTTAGTGGGAGTGAATACCGAGTTTTCATTCTCAGACGAGCAACTCGAAGCCGCTCTGATTGATCTCGGTTTAAGAGTTCGATCTCAAGAGGCAACAGGTGTTTTCTTTGACAGCGCTGGCCAGGCTCACATTCAGGATGGAACTCAGCACCTGGCAGCTCGAGCTCAGTGGCTGCTTGATGAACAGAGAATCTCGGTAGCGCTAGCTACTAGAGATTATGATGCGCCCGCCCGATACGTTGCCTCAGAGAGAACAATTGAAATTCCAAGAGAACTTCTGCGGCCAGAGAATATCGGCGACAATCTGACCACTCAATTTGCAGGCGCTCTTGCTGATATCCGCACACAGGTTCAACTTGAACACACGATGATGACTAACGGTATTTTGGTTGATGGGTTTGGAAGGCTTACTCCCAGGCAAGCTCGAGACACAGAGCTCACTCAGAGCATGGGGCGACTGCATGATGAAGGAGTAGAGCTCAGAATCGACTCAGACCCGACCTTCGGGAGAGGCGCTTATGCAGAAGAGGGAGACCTCGTCGGCTATGCTCCTAGGGGCCTTGCTGGAGCTCCACCTCGAGCTCTGTACATGATCACTGAGCATGAGGGCACTCATAATGACAATGTAAGAGCAATAAGAGATCCGAACCTTCCACGTGAGACTCTCATTGAAAACTCCGGAAGGTACCTTTGGTTTTTTGCCAATGACCAGGGCTTCGACATACCTGAGGCCGATCTGTACGGCAGAGAGTTTGTAGCTGACGAAGCGGAGGCTCACCTAACAGAGATTATCGCTGGAGTGAGCCCTTATGCCTCACAACATTTCGCCTCACTTCAGGGCCGGATTCTTAGCGAATTCGTACGAGGTAACCCAACTCATCGTTTTCTAAGTGGAGGACAGATCGAGTTTACAATTGAGGGAAGTCAAAATGGTGCAGGCCGAATTATTGTTGCGGTTCCAAGCTCAATTGGCCCTGATCCCGCTGCAAGACTGCAATTTGCCAATGAGGTGTTGCGGGCACGCTGGGGTCGCACCAATGAGATATACCAAGAGGCTGGTGAGCTGATCTACAGAAACATCACTGGTTACTAAACTCTGCTCAACCTTTTGAGCAAAGCCTGCTCGAATGCCAACATACTACCCGTCTAAAATTCGGCGCCGAGACATTTGTCAGCTCGACTTTCAGCCAAGATTGCTCGCTGCCACGAAGCAGCAAGTGCCTAGAACGCTTGAGAAACCAAAATCTACACATAATTTTCTAAAAATTTACACATTTTGCGTATTGACTTACACATTACTTACACATACTTTCACTAATGAGCACAGAGCAAAGGAGAGCCAAATGCCGACATCAAAATCAAATTCAGCATCTGCCTCTCCAAAGCCACTGACTCCTAAAGAAAAAAAGGTGTTTGATTTCGTTGATCAATTCATTGCACAGAATGAGTTCGCCCCCTCATATCAAGAAATCAAAGATCATTTTGGGTTCGCCTCTTTTAATTCTGTGCAGAGGTACCTCAAACAACTGCAAAGCAAAAACTATATTCATGTTCCTCCGGGCAACCAGAAGAGAGCCATTACAGTTTTGCAGTCTTCGTATTCGTCCCAACAACCAACAACAACCCAAAACCCAATTTATCCAACCCAAAACTTTTTTAACAAGAAAGAGGCTTCGCCGGCGGCTCCTCCCGTTGTGTCGGAGTCTCTTTCTGTCCCTTTGCTGGGAAGAGTTGCTGCTGGTTTACCATTAGAAGCTTTCGAACATGACGAATTTGTAGATGCTCCACCAACCCTAATTCGAAACCCTGAAAAGACTTTTGCTCTACGAGTAGAAGGTCAATCCATGATCGAAGACGGCATTCTTGATGGAGACATTATTTTTGTACAAGAACAAAACACCGCAAGTAATGGCGATACCATTGTTGCGATGATTGAAAATGAAGCCACTGTTAAACGCTTTTATGTTCACAAACGAAAAGTTATCAACAGTGATCCACAGGTTTTTACACATCACGAGTCTTCTTCTTCAGACCTAGAGCCAAAAGTGGAGCTTCGACCCGCAAACTCATCGATGGAGTCGATGTGGTTTGATCCAAGGGTCGTAAGCATTCGAGGTATTGTCGTCGGTTTACTTCGCAAAATGTAAACCTAGAGGTCACAGATCCTATAGCGACAAAATTTTAAACACAGCAAACTCGTCTTTTATTTAAAAGGCGTTTTTGTGACTGAACTGAAACTGATTTGAGCGCCTAGCTAAACCTAGGCTGTGAAGGGATCACTGTATGTCTAGCTCTGCTGAGACGATGCAATTTGAACTGACGAGCAAGCTCGACGATTTAAAGTCAGAGCTTGGCTCAGCACTTAAGAGGCCTGATCAAATCAAAGCGCCTCAAGGTGTTGCGACTGGCTATAAAGAGTTTGATACATTTCTAATCTGGGGTGGCCTACCAAAAGGTGAGATCAGTTTGTTTGTTTCAAAGCCAGGTCTTGGTGCAACCACAGTGCTTTCTCACACATGCTCACAGGTCACTCTACGAAACCAGTGGGCCGCTTGGGTCGACCACCCAAACTACAGCCTGTGCCCATGGGTTCTAAAACGTCAGAGCTGTCACTTTGATAAGCTACTTATAGTGTCATCACCAACATCTGAAAAGCAGTTGATCTGGGCACTGTCTGAGCTTTGCAGTCTTTCGCTGTTTGAGATTGTTGTCTGTGATGTCACAGGCTTCACTCTCAAACGCCATCATCTTGTGAAGATCAAACAGTTGGCCAAGCGCTACCAAGTGGCCATTGTTTTCAAAGATGAAAAACCACAACCATTTCTCAACTCGTTTTACGCAGTAGCCCTACAATTCAATCAAAGGTTTCTGGAAATCCAGAGAGCACAACACCGACCCACACCCATGAGAATGGAAAGGAGAACCATTTATGAGAACTTTATGCCTCAACTTACAGAAGCAAGAAAGGCCTTCAGTCGCAGAGAACTTCCTCGTCTTCAGTCCGAGGGTGCACTTTCGTGAACCGGGTCTTGTTTTTGTAGACGTAGGCTCCACTTCTCATATCTTTGGTGGCGAGCAAGCACTTATGACTGAAGCGCTTGCTCTGACAAAAGACTTCTACCCTGATGCGACAGCTTCGATCTCTGACACACCTTTTGCCGCTCAAGTGTTCTCAAACTACTACTCTGAGTACATTGCCTCGCCCGCCCACGAAATTGATGAACTCAGACCCATGCCGCTCACTGCCCTTTCTCACCTTGAAGGTCTGATTGCTTGGAGGTCACAGAGAGAGATTGAAGACCTCATACAGTTTTTTCAAATCTTAGGATTGAACTGTGTTGGTGAAATCAAAGACTTTGAAGTTGAATCTTTCAGAGAGCGTTGGAAGAGCACTGGCGCTCTACTCTGGAAACGCCTTCATGGCTTAGACAAACAGGTCATCTCACCTCTAGAACCTAGTGTTTTGCTTGAAGACTACATTTATCTCGACTTTCCGATATCTCTGACCTCATTTTTGCTACATTGCTTAGAGAAGAGTTTGGGTAAACTCTTCGCAAGACTGCAAGGGCGGTGTGAGTACGCTCAAAAGATTCAGATTCATCTGCAGTGCGAATACTCAAACCAGTGTCATATTCTTGAGATCGCCCCAGCGCACCCAAGCCGAGATCTCGACACTTACATGAAACTCTTAGAAAACAAGCTTGAATCTGTGAACCTTGAAAACCCGATCAAAGAGATCGAGATCTCAATTATGAGTTGTGGTGAAAAGGTTCAGCAACTCGATTTCTGGCAACCTCGCGCCTCAGATGACGACAAACTTAAAAAACTTGTAAATGTATTAGACCAAGCCTCTCTCACAACTGGCTACTTGAAACTGCAAGATGCTCTGATGCCTGAAGACTCTTGGAGTGTCGCTTCTGATTTTGAAACTTACAGAGCCATAGAAGACACAGTTGAAGTTGATGGCTTGGCTTACCAACTGAAACCTGCTTACAGCAAAAACATTCACCATGCTCCAAGGCCCAGCCTTGTTTTGAAAGAGCCCAAAGCTATTTCAAGAACCGAGTTTGAAAGGTTGCAGCTGTTGAGCCAATACCCTGTAGAAAGAATTGAAAACGATTGGTGGGATCAATCTCGAGGAAGAGATTACTACATTGCCCTCTCACGCCAAGGACGCTGTTTGTGGGTCTTTCACGATTTGATTGAAGATGAGTATTTTATCCATGGTTTTTTTGATTGATACAAAGGCGCAAACACTCTTCCACACTAAACCACAGAGTTTTGCACATAAAATTTTTTTCATCTTAAGAGAAGATTCTTACAGGGGTTGGTATGAGTAAGAATCTTCCTCGCACACACTTTAAAAACTTTAGTGGCTACGGGCCTGCACCACACAAAGTTGTTGTACCAACTGAAGCAAGCAAGGCCTCGGCTCTAGCTCAGTATGTTTCTTACGTTGAACTGTTAGCGCGAAGTAACTTTTCATTTCTACAAGGAGCCTCTCACCCCGAAGAGATGGTTCTGCAAGCTATGCAGCTTGGCTACAGAGGCCTTGCGCTGTGTGATCTTAATGGTCTCTACGGTATTGTGCGCGGCTGGCAAGCTGTGAAGTACCCATCAAAGTTTACGGCTGATGAGTTCTCAGACAAGTTTCGGCATGGCTTTCAGTTTCACTGTGGAGCAGAACTACAACTCAATGACCAAAGCAGTGTCGCCTTAATGCCGATGAATAAGAACGGTTACACAAACCTTTGCAAGCTCATTACACTATCAAAGCGAGATGTCACAAAAGGCTTTTCTAAGCTTGATCTCGATAACTTGTGTGCACACTCTGAAGACCTGTTAGCATTTCACTTGCCCCCCTGGAACTTAAGAACCTTTGATCGCCTTCAAGAGTCTTTTGCCGACAGGCTTTATATACCCGTCTGGAAAGACTACACATGGCAAGCCACACAGTTCTACCAACAGGCTCTCAAGCTTGAAGAAGAGCGAGGCGCGAGTCTGTTTGTAACTCAAAGGCCTCTTATGCATGCCCCTGAACGCAAGCCCACCCATGATGTACTCACTTGCATGCTTCATCGCACCACACTCAAAGATGCGAAGACACGCCTCACAGCCAATGCAGAAGCTTACCTCAAACCGGTGACCGACATTGCTGAACTCTGGGAAGACAGGCCTGACCTCGTCGTGAAGACTGTCGAAATCGCTAGTCGCCTCAACTTCTCACTTGATGAATTGCAGTACGAGTACCCAAGCCTATCTTTGCCTAAGGGTAAGACCTCTCCTGAGTTCTTGAGAGAACTTGTCTATGAAGGCTTAAGCTGGCGCTACCCAGAAGGAGCTTCACAAAAGGTTATTGAGCTCGCTGAAAAGGAGCTGCAACTCATAGGTGAGCTCGCTTATGAAGACTACTTCTTGACCCTTTGGGATATCTGCAACTTTGCGGCAGGCAAAAAAATCTTGTTTCAGGGCCGTGGTTCTGCTGCCAACTCTGTGGTTTGCTACTGCCTTGGCTTAACAGCAGTAGACCCATCAAAGTTTAGCCTGATGTTTGAACGCTTTATCTCGAAAGAGCGAGGCGAGCCACCCGATATTGATATTGATTTTGAAAGCGGGCGAAGAGAAGAGGTTATACAGTACATATACGAAAAGTATGGTAGCGAGCACGCGGCAATGGTTTGCACAGTAATTTGTTACCGCTCCAAGATGGCACTTAGAGAATCGGGCAAGGCCTTAGAAGTACCCGAACCGATTATCAGCAAAATGGTCAAATACATGAGCCGCGACGGGCTAAAAAGGCTACTCGAACTTGATGAGCCTCTCACCGAATGGGAGATCTCAAAAAAGAAGTTTGCGATGCTTCTAAAAATTACCCAGTCGTTAGTTGGCTTCCCAAGACATCTCGGCATTCACACCGGCGGGTTTTTAATTGCGAAAAGGCCTATACATGAGTGTGTACCTATAGAAAAAGCCACTATGGACAAGCGCTTTGTTATTCAATGGAACAAAGACGACCTCACCATCTTGAAGATGATGAAGATTGACGTTCTAGGCCTTGGCATGTTGACGGCTCTACAAAAGACCCTTGAACTCTTAAAAGATAAAAAAGGCCTTGATTACACTTTGGCCTCGATACCCGCAGACGACAAACCCACTTACGACATGATTCAAAAGGCTGACACCGTTGGAGTCTTTCAAATTGAGTCGCGAGCTCAAATGGGTCTGCTGCCAAGACTCAAGCCTGAGAAGTTTTACGACCTTGTTGTCGAAGTGGCAATCGTGAGACCGGGCCCCATTCAGGGTGGCATGGTTCACCCCTTCGTCAGAAGAAAAAATGGGCTGGAGCCAGTGCACTACGCCCACCCTGACTTGAAACCGATTCTTCAAAAGACTTTTGGTGTGCCGATTTTTCAAGAGCAGTTGATGCAAATCGCCTCTACCGTTTGCGGCTTCACCCCAGGAGAGGCCGATGAGCTGAGGCGAATCATGTCTTCAAGCTGGAAAAAACGAGAACTCATGGATGGCCTGAG
>JABSOQ010000144.1:0-1885 GCA_013216195.1 Bdellovibrionales bacterium | reverse complement strand
ATTGGCTATGCCGAGCAGATCTATCAAACCATTGTTGGTTTTGCTTCATATGGCTTCCCTGAAAGCCATGCAGCAAGCTTTGCGCTTTTAACTTATGTCAGCTGCTATGTGAAAAAACATCACCCCGATGCCTTTACCTGCTCTCTTTTGAACTCTCAGCCCATGGGTTTTTATTCACCCCGCGAGCTCAATGGCGATGCTAAACGCCATGGGGTTCAGTTTCTGCCTTTAGATATCAACATTTCTGATTACGACTACACTCTTGAGCATCAGAATCAGAATCAGAATCAGAATCAGAATCAAGTTCAGAACCTTACCGAGCGAACTTCAAATGATTACATGAAAATTCGAATAGGCTTTAAAGCTATATTTGGCCTGAAAGAGAAGCATATTCAAACACTGATTCTAGAGCGAAAAGTGCATGGCCCATTTCAAAGCCTACAAGACTTAGTAAGAAGAGTTCATTTGCCAAAGCACTTGTTAATGTCTTTAGGTGCTGCCGGTGCATTTGAGAGCCTCGGGCTTCAACCCCGCCAAGCCCTATGGAAGATTCAATCTCTGCAACTTGACCGCCAAGGCCTGTTCTACGGGCTGTCAGGTGAACATCTCGACGAGAGCTATGTCGCTGATGCCAAGCGCATTCCAAAAGAGTCACCCTGGGAGAAACTCACTCGAGAGTATCACTGGAAAGGCTACTCAACTGACTCACACCCTTTACAAGTTCTCAGACCGGCCCTTGCCTACTGGTCTGCCTATGACAAACGAAACGGCGGCCCTGGGTTTTGCCAAGCAAAAGATCTTAAGAACTTACCTCACAAATCTTACATTCGAGTTGCAGGTTTACTGAGCCTACAACAAAGGCCACCCACGGCTAAAGGCTTCGCTTTTCTGACTCTTGAAGATGAAACCGGTTTTTTCAATATTGTGCTTATGCCTGATATCTATCAGAAGTTTCGCTTGCTGATTGCCGACAACCCCTTACTTGAAGTGAAAGGCACCCTTGAAAGCATTCAAAATGTCTACAACATTAAGGCTGAAGAACTACGACCATTGCCAATACAAAGACTCTTGAAGTTTCGCCCGCAGAGCTCAAACCTCAAACCAGTCAATGTTTAAACATGCGAGAGTTTCAGAGTCACTTTTCACAACTTGGTCAGTGCACTCATCGACGACTTGCACCAGTTGCTTGCGTATTTTAGGCAGTAAGCTTTTTGAGAGTGAGTAAGGCCCAGTAAAAAACAACTCTTTGCTATGATCAACCTTCTCCATTTTCTGAAGGCCCTTCATTCGCCAATTGGTATGATGACGGCTCACCAAAGGCGAATCAACCCCGACATGAATGCGAGCGGGCCCCATACTGACCTGATTGTCTTGCTTCACACATAGCTGATTGGCCAAAAGAAACTCGACAACTTTTTTTACGAGAGAGATTGGCAAGCCAAGCCTGCCCGCGATGGCTTCAACATTTGCAAGCTCAGGATTGTCAGAGGCCAACCGCACACCGCTGTAGTACCAGTTTGAATAAAAGATCGCGCGTGTCTCTTCTGTTAACTCTTTGTCTTGCTTCAATCTTTTTTTAAGATCTAGTGACTTACCCCGAAGCTCTTTGATCTTGTCTGTGAAATGGTTTTTCAGGCGAAAGTTACCTGCACGACTTCTTTGAACAAGAGCCAAAAAGAAGTCTGTCTCCAACTCAGAAAAACCTAAGAACTCACAAGTCGACCATGCTTGGTCGAGATTCAACTCTTTGTCTCCCCTGTAGATCTGGCTTAAAACCACATTGTGAACCCCGATATGGGCAGCCATCTTGGTCAATTGACCACGCCCCTTCTTGGGCATCGAAGCCACCCAGTCGGTAACCAGTCTCTTGTAGTCGTCATACTCA
>JABSOQ010000143.1 GCA_013216195.1 Bdellovibrionales bacterium | reverse complement strand
AAAAAAGTAGCGAATAAAACAAGATAGAACTTCGACTATTTTTTAGAAACGCAAGTTGGCTAAAGATCACAGTGATTCAAGGTATTGATCAGCCTCTCGATGAGATCTGAGATGAACAAATTGCATGTGAGGGTAAGGGGGGGTGTTGATCAGCCTAAGATACTGCTCTCGGTTTTTCTTGTAGGTCTTAATCGTCCACAGAATGATCGAATCAGATGAAAGAAAACTCTTTCTAAAAGACTCTCGGCAGTTTGTACCTGGCCAGAGTTCATTCTTTCTCCATGACCTTCCGAAAGCTCTCACTACAGCCTGCCTTAGTGTCGTTGCAAAGGGCAGGTCGAGCCACACCACAATCACCGGGTTCTTCCACTTGATGTGAGCCGTGCGATTGTAGTTTCCATCTAATACCCAGTCATCGCCATTCAGAGCTTCGGTCAGCTTTGGAAAGAACTCTGCATCTGGCGGTTCATGCCAGTTGGCTTCCCAAAAGACCTGGTCAATTTGAACATGCCTCAGCTCGAGTTTGCTTGCGAGCTTTGTAGAGAACGTTGATTTGCCACTCCCGCTTGTACCCACCACGTTGAAGCGCGCCAATGGTGGCCTCCTAAATTGCAAATGTATTGAGAGAAAATCTAGACTACTCTTGCAAATCTACCGAAGATTACAATGAACTTCAATAGTGGAACTACATGATAGGTCGCTGGCCTCTCAGATGGGTAGTATGGAGTCTTTATTAGATGAGCCGAATTCAACAACAGTTAAGATTTTTTAAGGCAATGAGTGAGTTGCTTGATGCTGGGCGGTCGCTCAGCTCGGCAATCGAGACTGCGCAGGGCACGATCACCGATTCTGAGGTACGCTCTCAAATCATGCAAATTTACAATCAGGTAGTTGAGAGCTCGGGCGAGTGGCTGCAGCTGTCATCTTTTAATCTAACTGGACCTCAGATATTCAATGAATTGTTCTTGCTTGGTATTCAACGATCGTTTTTGCCAGAATTTAATCTGCATGTTCTGTTGTTAAAAGAGGTTTTGGGTGACGACGACCTTGTTCAGTCGACCAGCCAAGTTGTACCAGTTCTAGGCATACTTTTGAAGTGCGAGGTGCCCTTGTTCAGAGCCTTTGACCTGTTGAGGTCAGATACAGAATCTGTTGAGATTCGACAATTTGCTGGTGAGGTGATGACAGGAGTTGAAAAAGGGCGGCCCCTCTTTCTTGCTATGTCTAAACGGCCTGATTTCATAAGTGAGGACGAGTTAAAGCTCATCGAGGTAGGTGAGCAAGATGGCACACTGGTCGAGAAAATGCTCGAAATCTATGATTTGAGATCAAAATAAAAAGAGCCGCTCGATTTTGAGCGCCCCCCCCCATAACAGCATTCCCCTGCTTAATTATACCCCATTAAAAACTCGATTATTTGCCATTCATTTGAATAAATGGCACAGAATTACCCATCATATATTGCGGTAGTACTCCGTTCCACTTTTGCACAGCTTCGTATTCGACAAGGCTCTTGTTCTGAGTCAAGGCTCGTGCTCTGATTCTCATACTCTCGGCCTCAGCTTTTGCGGCAATGATCTTCTGATCAGCTTCTTCGCGAATTCTTACAGTTTTGTTTTTTGCTTCTTCTGCAGTTTGAATCGCTACAACTTTCGCTTCAACAGCATTCTCAAAGGCATTGTTGTAATCTAAGTTGGTTACCTCGAAGTTGACCATCTGGATGTGAGCATTGTCCATCGCCGACTTAATCTGTTCTGTCATCTGTGTTGTTGCTTCTTGCCTTTCAGCAACAAGCTTCACAGCATCGTATTTACCCACAACTTCTTTGATTTTTCCCTCTACAATTTGAGGCAGAAGCTTCATGGCCCAGTCTTTACCGACTTGCTTATAGAATTCAGCCATATAGCTCGCATCAGGTCTGTAGTTGATGGTGTAGGTGACTTCAACATTTTGAATGTCTTTTGTGTAGCAAAGAGTCTTCTTAGTCCATTTTTGAACACGAATGTCTAGCTCGATCACGTCTGTAGTGAACGGGTTGTACATGTAAAACCCCTCAGGCATTGGCTCAGAGACAACCTCTCCAAACCGAGTCTTAATGCCTCTGTGTCCAGTGTCTACAATTGCAAATCCGCATCCCGATACTAGTAAGCTAAGAGCTGCTACTGATATTAGTTTCTTCATACTTATCTCCTTACCATTTGAATCAAAAACCGGCGGCCAGATTTGCTGAAAAAGCAAAGGGGCCATATCCAAGCTATTAAAAATCTTTTTATGTACTCATTCCAAGGAAGCTTTTCTTTAGCAAAGATCATCCTCGATGCAATGGTTAGCACCAGTAAGATAATGCCCAAAATGTAAAGCCCATAAACAAGTCTTAGAATTACCACAGGCATATTAGGTTTCTCCTTTCTGGTTCAATTGCTCATTTAGCTCATTGAGCTCACGTATTCTCTGCTTCAATAATTTATGTAAAGCCTCTTTCAAATAGGGCTCAAGGTCTTCGTCTTGAGCACCAGAGTTTGCCACAATCTTTTGGTAAACCGTTTTTGTCTCTTCGCTTACCGACAGCACAATGCGGTTATCACTTAAATAGTCGGTGATCAGATCTCGAACTAGGCCACTCACATTCAGGCCCAAATCTCTTAGCTTTTGATGCTGATCTTCTCCGATCATGAGGCTAACTCTTTTAACTGTATCCATACATATAAATGTACACTAGTATGTATCATAACACAAGGTTATGGTGTCAGTTTGAGTCACTGATAAGTATCTGAAATTACCTAATAAAAACTTGTAAGCTTAAAAATCGTATTAGAAGTTCTAAGGTTGAGGCTCTTGTAGCGGCTTGGTTGTGAGCTGAGTGGTTGTGGCTCAGGCGCTCAGAGTCTTGAATGGTCTTCCATTACAGTCGAGGCCGGCTAGTGCATAGGCTTGGTCACGAAAGTATCGAATACTGGCATGGGCATCCCAAGATTCTGGCAGAGAATTCGGAGTTATTGATTTTCCGATACGCATGCCCACTTCTGAATCGATCAGTTTGGTATTTTCGTAGAGTAGAGCACTTAGTCTTAGAGTCATGCTAAATTGGCTTACAATCTGAAAAAGTGGGCCACACTTACCATCAATAAAGATGGGAACAACTGCACAATCAAATTGCTTGGCCCATTTGGCGGCAGAAGGTTGCCAGGGCGGGTCGCTATTTTTCTTCCATAGAGGCTTCTTTGTTGAGACGGCACCGGCGGGAAAAATCATGCCGACGCCTCCCTCTTTAAGATGTCTCTTGAATTCGCGAATTGACTCGACGTTTGTTTTTTTGGCTGCCTTAGTTTCATCAAAGCAAATAGGCAAGAAGTACTCAGAAAACTCCGACAGGCCTGAGATGCCTTGGTGAGCGACGATTTTAAGATCTTGGCGGTGGCGTCTAATAATACTGCCCGCGACCATACCATCGACAATACCAAAAGGATGATTGCCAACAATCATCACCGGGCCTTCGCTTGGAATGTTATCAACCTGCCCAGCTCTGATGCTGACATCAATTCTAAAAGCAGACAGAACAGCATCACCTACTTCTTCACCTGAATGCACTCGCTTGTGAAAATCCATAAAGCATTCGTACAGGCGACTTCGAACTAGCCCCTTTTCAAATATACGAATCACTTTATTTTGAAGTGGTTTGTCGTAGGTCCCTGAATAGGTAATTTTACGGATGTCTTCAGCTACTTTTTGAAAATCCATACACTGACCCTTTTTACCGACACTCAAATTCTATCTTGAGGTGAATTCGGGTCAAACAAAAAGAGAGCCCTGTAGAGGCTCTCTTTTTAGGTCTAGGCAAATAACCAAGTTCAGTTAGTTTTTGCACCATTCGATTTTTTCTCTTCGGAGGATAGAGATCTACCTAGTTCTTTGTTCTTCAGAATGTCGTAATAATTTCGAATCCGAGTCACATAAATCACGGGCTCAAGCCCTCTGGCATAACCATACCTGAGGTTCTTGAAGTACTTCCTCTGACTCAATAATGGCAGAACCTCTTTTACACCCACCCAATGTGTTGGGTTCTTGTTCTGCAAGACTGCTAAGGCCACTGCATCTCTGAGATGGTAGTAACCAACATTGTAGGAAGCTAAACCATACCACTTACTTTGAGCTTCAGGAATATAGCTTGGGATTCTGTCGATAAGAGTGCGAAGGTATTTAGCGCCGCCCTTTATGCTTTGTTGAGGATCAGTGCGATCTTCAATTCCGACTTCTTTGGCGGTCACCTTAGTTAGCATCATTAAGCCTCTAACGCCGGTATAACTAACAGCGTCGGCTTTCCACTGAGACTCTTGATAAGAAACTGCGGCCAGAAGCTTCCAATTTAAGCCATTGGCTTTGGCTGCTTGTTGGAACCATTTCTTGTATTTGGGTAAACGAGTCTCAATTCGCTCTAGAAACTTCTTTGTGTCGTAGTAATCAAACTCTTTGACGTGACCATAGTACTTGCTAAGCAACTGCTTGAGTCTTTCTTTGCCGTCGGCCTTGAGCCAAGAGTTCACTTTGTCAACTAGCTTTGGGTTCACCGGATGGACCGCCCAGGCAAGTTCATGCTTCTCAGGCATTTCATATACAACCTGAAGTTCTGGAAAATATCGACGATGCACTTGCAAAATATTTGAGTCGATGACGGTGCACTTTTCACGGTTCTCCCAGATTTTTTCGAGAATCGATTCTGACGTAATGTCCTCAGCTACAAAAGCGATATCACGCTCACTCTCTTTAAGGTTAGCCAGAACCTCATTCTGACTTGTTCCTTTAGAAATCAAAATGTCGAGTTTCTTTAAATCTTCAATCGACTTTACTCGTTGTCTTTTGCCACAGACCACGTTTTGATGAATCTCTTTGTAGCCATCGGAGAAGGTGAGGTACTGTTTTCTGTCGTCTGTGATCGAGAGGCCTGCAGCAGCTATATGGCCTTCGCCTCTTTGTATAGCTTCTACCACTTCAGCCGTGGAGTCTTTTGCGATGTACTCAGTTGTAAGGCCATGAGCTTTCGCAAAGCTCTCAACAAGTTCGTATTCAAAGCCTGATGGTTGGCCATCGCGGTCTTGAAAGTAGCTAGTTGTAGTGGTCCTAGTGAGAACAACAAGCTTGCCCTCTTCTTCGATTGAGCCAATTTGTTTGAATGCGGGCTCAGGGTTAGATGGCTTCTTGTCGGTGCAAGAGATTACAAATAAGCAGAGTAAAATCGCTAAGTTTTTCATATTAGTTGATCGGCAAATTACAGAGGCATTCAAGTGTTCGAGAGCAGGTGTTTCTGATGTTCTCAACTTAAAACAACAATGAGAGACATTTGGTGATAAGGGGCGACATTAGTCTCGACTATGGTCCGGGGTGTTGATCTCTATTTGATATGATCAAAACAACCAGTGCAGGGTTAACCAGCCAACGGTCATTAAGCATACCAGACCGAGAAAGTTCAAAATAACTCCGACTCTCATCATGTCTTTAACTCGAATAAAGCCGGTACCAAAAACAATCGCGTTTGGTGGGGTTGAGATTGGCATGCTAAAGGCAAAGCTTGTGCAGATGGCGACGGGTATACCTGTAATTAATGGGCTCAAACCCATACTTACTCCAAGCTCCATCATCACCGGTAAGGCCACCACACATAGAGCAACGTTGCTCATAATTTCAGTCAAAACTAAGCTTACGGCAGCGAGGAGTGCGATCAACACAAAGGGCGAACCAATGCCAAGAGAGGCCAAGTAATCAGTTGTAAGTTGAATCAGGCCAACTGATTTTAGAGACGACGCCATAGCCATGCCACCACCGAAGAGCAAGACAATATTCCAAGGCAGGTGAGAGAGGTCTGCTTGGGCTAGAACTGGAGATGGCTTAAGGCTTCTCTTCGTCGGCAACAGAAAAAGCATCAGACCACCCAAGATTGCGATTGAGGTGTCGTTGAGAAATTTCGTATCAGTAGCCCAATGAATCAGGCCCTTGAAGACCCACAAAAATGCAGTCGCAGAGAAAGCAAGGATCGTAACCTTCTGTGGGCCATCGAGCCCACCAAGCTCAGTCAGCTTTTGTCTTAAAAACGCTTGAAAGTCTCCGCCAACGTTCACTTGAAAAGGAAACACCCGCCGCATCAAGAAGTATTGAAGGGTCAGCAATAGCAAAGCGACCGGAGAGGCCATAAGCAACCATCTCCAGAAGTCGACTTCCATTTTGTAAATGTCATTAACAAAACCTAGAAGCACGACATTTGGAGGTGTGCCAACAGGAGTCATGATTCCACCTACGTTTGCACAGTAGGCAATAGAGAGAAACAGCACTATCGACATAGGCTTGAGGTGATCGGCCTCTGATGCGGGGAGGTTCTGTTTAAGAAAGGCTACGATCGACATACCGATTGGCACCATCATGACTGTCGTGGCTGTGTTACTTATCCACATGCTCATCAAAGTTGTCGCAATCATGAACCCTATGATGATGCCCCTGTCTGACTTTCCTGTCGCTCGCAGGATCATTAACGCGATTCTTTGACTCAAGCCTGTTTTCTCTAGGCCTCTGGCAATGATGAAGCCACCGAGAAAAAGATAAATCACTGGGTTTGAGTATGTTGCGGTGACTTCCTTTAAAGGGAGAATGCCAAACAGCGGTAGAAATACCATTGGGATTAGAGCTGTAACCCCAAGAGGCAAGATCTCGAATATCCACCAGCTCACCATCCAGGCAGCCATGAAGAGGCAGTGGCCCATTGTTCTAGTCGGGAAAAGGTTCGACCAGCTCACCACTGCATCAAGGCCAATGATTAGAAAAGGTAGGGCTATAAAGATCCATCTCGTCATGCCCGTCACCTTACGTTGAAACTAAAAAGCTTGTCTAGAGTGATATAAAAAAACCCAGGAGGTGAGCCCTGGGTTCAGTAGTGCCTATAAGCCGTAATAGGTTTTACCAGTGGTAGACGCTCTCGCAGGTAAAGTCGACAGTCCCGCCGTGGTGATCCCCAGACTGAAGATAGAAGTGAGCGTCGGTAACTCCATACTTGTTTAGGCCGAGTGCCTCTTGGTTCACGACCAAATAGCCCCACATGCCATCTTCGTGACCGTAAGTTTCTTCGGCATCCATCTCCCATCGGTGGTGATTTTTGTAGGCAGAAGGCGTGCGTTCGTAAGGCTTTTCAACCAGCTGAAGATCACTAATGACTCCGATATAGCCACCAAAGTTTACGTATGCCGTTTTGACCGTCAAAACAGGCTGTATGGCACCTTGTTCAAGCTTGAGCATTAAGAAAGCGTTGTCGCTCTCTTGTATCTCCCAGCCGCCATTTTGGCGAAAATTGGTAGAGTTACACTCAAGATAAGTGGCATCATCAGCAAATGAAATCTGTGAAAAAATGGCTATGACAGCCAACAAGGTTTTAAACATACTTTCTCCCTCCGTTATCTATTGCCGTAGATATCGATTGGCCGCAGGATCTGCAAATTGTGACCACCAAACCCCAAGGATTTAAAGGGCTTTGTAAGAAAAGCAGGGCAGTCTTGACTTACTGCTGGCAAATTTTCTTGAGTAAGAAACTTGATTTGGCCTCGACCGCCTGCAAATTGTTGCAGACGGTCAGAGTTGGGATACCTTCAATTGTATAGCTTAAAGCGCAGCCCCTTTAAAAGCTAACTTGAACTCTCTCAATTGTTGAGCCTGCCGTTGTGATGTAGCGAAAGGTCAAAGTGTTGCTGCCATTCCTCCACTGGTTGGCAGGGGTCGGGAAGGTAAGGGTTGTACTGACCATATCGTTGTCAGCGATACCGTCGTCGCTATAAAGGGTGATAGCAGCGTTTCCGTTAATTGACACTGAGGCCTCTGCAGCTTGGTCAGCGTCAAACACAGTTAACACAAGATTCACTGTTGAAATGCTATTCGGTATGTTTATGTTCGAGACTAAGACATTGCCTTCAGTATTGTTGGCACTTAGTTCTAAAGGTAAGCCAGAGGCGCTCGCGCTCGGTGCGGCACCGCTTGGGGCACCGTCTAAGATCCAGTCGAGAACTTGCTGTCGACTTGCAGTTGGCAGAATGCCTGATGCCGGCATCGGATTGATGGTGTCGTTCATTCTTGTGTAAAGCTGGCTCAGTTGTGGTTCGAATGGAACCACTAAAAACTTACCAGTGATCTCTGCGTAGTTTGCTATTCTGAAACCTGCAGATGGGTTGCCTCCACCATGGCAGCCAGCACAGTTTTGACCAAAGACGCCATTGTTGGCGACCAGTTGTTGAAAACTCGGTGGATTAAAGTCGATTTCTGTTATTTCTCCAACTCCGAGGGCAAGAGTGTCATTAGAGTTTGGCGTTTCATTCACAATCAGGGTGCCGGTCGAAAGCTGTCTTGTTTGGTTGGCTGGCACTCTACGATCTGAAGTCTTAAATGCAGAGCCCAGTTGATAATATTGACCGTTAAGTAAGATCTCTAAATAGCGTAGCCTTAGAGCTTGCCCGGCTGCTCTTAGTCTTGGGTTCGATAGCTGATAGCTTCGCTCGTTGGTAGGAGAGGTAAATACAACGACATCAACCTCAAGCCTCACGTTGCTAAGGTTTAAGCCAGTGCTGTTGACAGCACTTTCGTTGCCCAGGTTCCAAGATAGCGTTTTTGGGGAGCCGTTTGCTGCAATAGTCTTGGCTGTTGTCTCGAGATCAACATCGATTTTTTCTACTATAGGGTCGTCTTCTGGAATCGTTGGAGAAGGTCCAGGGTTACGGTTGTCTCGCTCTAGGTCCGCTTGGCAAGAGTCAAAGGTCGCAACGGCGTCGTTCCATGCTGGGTCAATGCTATCGATGGCAGGTTGATTGACTGGGCCTGTGAATGGCGGTTGGTGAACTGGGTCGAGAGCTCTCGTTCTTACAAAATCACTGCCGGTTAGCATGAATTGGCTGAAAGCAGTTGCGACGTTGCTGTCGGCAAACGCACCTTTGCCGACACCACCCTGAACGTGACATCCGGCACACTGGTTTTTTAATAAACCGTGATAACTCGATGCAAAGGTTTGTTCGAGGCTAAGGCCGCATTTGTTTGTTAAGGGGTTGGCAGATCCACCAGACCCATCTGATTTCAATTCTTCATGTGTTGCACTACAGCCTGCAACTAGAAAACCGCATAAAAGCACAAAAGCAACTTTTGCTCGCACATTCGACTCGTAAAGCATTTATTCCCCCAAACGTGAATCAACATCTAAGTTAAATGCCCCAGAGCTCTGTCACCCACAGACAGTCGCTACGCGAATTTTAAAATCTGATCGAGATCCGCCGTGGAGAAGGTTCCCCCAATGACTTGATCCAAAAGGCCCATTTGGATCAAGTCAT
>JABSOQ010000142.1 GCA_013216195.1 Bdellovibrionales bacterium | reverse complement strand
CACACACCCGATCTGGGGCGAAGCTGTTGAGGCTGAAGTCGTATTGAGCGATCAGCGATTAGATGCCGCCCAGCTGCGCGGCCAGTTGCGCAAGCGCATTGCCAGCTACAAGCTTCCGCAGGCCCTTCATTTCGTCAGATCGATAGAGACCACCCTCATTGGCAAGGTCAAAAATTAGAGGGTCGCAACTGACCTTTTTCTAGTGCAATCCTATGAGCCTTTTACTTCTCTAGACCCCCAGGTTGACTGTGCTATCATCAGGTTATGGCGTGGGCGGGAGCTGAAAGAAATATTGATCCTAGGTTGTTTCAGATATGTGCAGTGGGCGGTTATGCGATCCTTGCACCATTTGTTACGAGCTTTGAGCGTCCGCATAGCTACACAATTCTTCTACTGATCTTTGCAGTGGTGGCTGATCTTTTAGTAGGTAAGTTCTATTACCAAAATGTCAGAGCCCCGTTCTCTGCGGTTATCATTGCTTTTGCCAGCTCTTTGATTATGGACTCACCGCATTTCTGGATCTATCTGATAGCTGCGTCTTTCGCCTTGGCTAGTAAAAGTTTGTTTCGCCTACAAGGAAAGCACATTCTCAACCCGGCAAATTCTGGGGTGGTTTTTGCTCTGCTGGTGTTCCCGGGCTTAGTAGCTGGGGTTCCTCGAGTCTTTAACTTTGATACCACTATCTTCACTCTACTGTTTGGGCTAGGTTTTTTTGTGGCTTGGTATGCAAAGACTCTACAGATGGCTTTGCTCTGGATATTTTGGTTTTCGATGTTTTCACTTGGCCGCGCCTTGGTAGCTGACTCGTCGGTGCTGTTTGCCTTTCTTCCGATGTTTGCCCCCATTTTTGTTCTGTTTTCGTTTCACATGATTACTGATCCAGCGACTTCGCCAAGGAGTTTTTCGGGCAGATGCGGTTTTGTATTTTTAGTTGCAGCCCTTGATGCTTACCTTCGCCTTGAGCTGGTGTCTTTCAGTAACTTCTACGCTCTGTTTTTTGTTAGCCTTGGCTGGAACATACTGAATTGGTTCACATTAGGTTGCATAAGCTTCACCCAAACTGTTAGGCAACCAATACTCTATCTTTTGTTGATTTTAATAATTGGCAATCAGCGCGGCACTTTCCTTGAGGTGCTTCACTTTGCCCCGAGCCGAAACCCTTCTTCTGTGAGTGATTCTGAAGCCACTTCGCAGGGCCTGTTTCGAGAAGTGCAAGATCAATTGGGCTTACGGTTTCAGGCAGGGGACCCAAAGGTAGATTCGAAGCTTGACCATCAGCTGCGAATTCAGTGGGTGGCTCCTGGAGTCAGCGTTGCCGATTTCAATAACGACGGGTTCATGGATATTTTTCTGGTGAATGCTGCAAAAGGTGCTGAGCATTCTTTGTTCATTAACCAAAGTGGCAAGGGTTTCAAAGATCAGGCGAGAAAGTGGGGCATTGCAGATTTGCCTGACGATTTGATACCCCAATCTTCAACACCAATTGATTACAATCGTGATGGTCTAGTTGACTTGATTCTGTCAGGGCCCGGCTGTCTTCATCTTTATGAGAATCTAGGTGAAAGCTTTGCTGATCGCACGAAAGAGGCCGGGCTTAAGCATTGTGGCAACTCCATTGTAACCTTGCCACTTGATTACAACGGTGACGGGTGGATGGACCTTTTTGTTGCGAGGTTTTTCTCGCAAGATATCGACTTGAAAGACATCAAAGACCTCTCTTTGTTTGGGCCAGACAATTTCAGTAATGCTACCAATGGTGGCTTCAATGCCGTCTACCAAAACTTCGAGGGTAAGTTCAGCTTAGATGAGAACATCTACCAAGAGCGTGAAGGCTCATGGACATGGGACGTGGGTTTAGCTGATGTACGAGGCGATGGTAGCTTAGTACTGGTTGTCGGTAATGACTTCGGTGATGACTTTTATGTGCAAATTGAAAAAGGCCGATGGAGAGATATCACTGACGAGATCACAATAAGAGATGCAAGATCGAGTATGAATGTGTCTTTTGGTTATTGGCAAGATGAGTATCCTCAGATTCTATTAACAAATGTCTACGCCAAAGAGAATGCTGTGAGGGGCAACTTCTTATGGCAGTTCGAAGATGAAGTTGGCGAGCTAAAAGACTTTCAGGAGATGCGTGGTGCAAGCTCTTGCGAGTGGGCTTGGGGCGCAGCATTTGGCGACTTTGACCTCGATGGGGATGTTGACCTGTATGTGGCCAATGGCTTGGTGACACGGTTTGCAGATCAGGGTGGCAAAGACGAAAACTACTTCAAGTCTACAACTATTGGTGCCGTTCCGCCAGAAGCTTGGGCCGGGGGCTCAACATCTGTTTTCGCCTTTCTGGATGACCAAAAAAACTTTGCAGGAAACCAAGCTGATTGCTTATTTCGCAGACAAGGTGAGAGCTACCAAAGTGTGCCGGTTTCTGCTTCGTGGGATGGTCGTGCTGTGGCTATGATTGACTTTGACAACAACGGCACCCTCGAGCTTGTGGTGACAACGCAGGGGAGCCCAGTTCGTTTTTTGAAAACTGATATCGCGGAGAAGACCAATTGGATTGGCTTTAGCCTTGAGCACGAGCCCCACCTGACCATGGGTGCAAGGGTTGAGGTAAGGCAAGAAGGGCGCAGCCATTACCATTGGTATCAGAACGGCAAAACAGGTTTTTTAAGCTATTCTGACCCACGTGTTCATTTCGGTTTGAAATCTGATAGCTCTCCGGTCGATGTCGAGCTACGATTGAGCAATGGAAAAACACACAGCTACCAAGGCCTCCTTCCAGGGCGATATCACAAACTTCAGTGAATCGGTGAGAACTATTCCGAGCGCACGGCTCTTTGGAGTGGGTGTTAGTGAGTTTGCAGAGGTGTTATCAGGAGAGAGTCAGTGAGCTTTGATTCCATTCAGTTTTGGCTACTGATGATGGTGCTCATACCTTTTTACTGGCTACTGCCATTTCGAGGTAAGAATTGGTTGTTGCTCGGGGCGAGCTATCTTATCTATGGCTTATGGGAGCCAAGATTTCTGCTGCTACTGTTAATCTCAACCTGCACAGACTTCTTTCTTGGCAGACTTGCTTCCGAAAAAAATGCTCAACCGCAAAGGAGGTTGGCTCTAGCGCTAAGTCTCACAATCAATCTGGGCCTACTTTTGACTTTCAAGCATTTTGATTTTTTTATCGACTCTGCCCATGTTTTGTTTCCAGCCATGAGGTCTCCGGTTTTCGATTGGATTCTGGCTGTCGGGTTCCCGATAGGCATCAGCTTTTATACGTTTCAGACGATCTCCTACACCTTCGATATTTACCGAGGCCGAATTCTACCGACAGAGAACTTTGTTGACTTCGCTTTGTATGTTTCATTTTTTCCTCAATTGGTAGCAGGCCCGATTGAGAGAGCGAATCGTCTGCTTCCGCAGTTTCAATCAGAGCGAGTGCTTGATTGGTTGCAAATTCGAGAGGGGAGCTTGTTGGTTTTGTTGGGGTTGTTTAAGAAGCTCTGTGTGGCAAGCTTCACTGCCGCAGCAGTGAAGAGCCTTTATCTGAACCCGAGCTCAAACTGGCTCCTACTAGGTATTGCAGGTTTACTGATGACTTTCACAGTCTATGCCGATTTCTCTGGGTACAGCGATATTGCAAGAGGCCTTGGCAAGTGCTTAGGAATCGAGTTGATCATCAACTTTAAGCCATTTGTCTTTGCTAAAAACCCATCTGATTTTTGGAACCGATGGCACAGAAGTCTCACTTTGTGGATACGAGATTACTTATTTGTAGGGGTACGAACAAAGAGTTGGGGGCAGATTCAGAAATTTAGTCATATGTTGCTCGTATTTGTATTGATTGGCCTTTGGCATGATGTGCATCTGGCTTGGGTTGCGTTTGGTGCCTTTCATGCTTTCAATATCTTATTTTACCAGCTGTTTTTGAAGTCATCTTACAGAAAGGCAGTCATCTCGAGGTCACCCTTCGAGCTGACTACCTTTGCTCACCTCTACATGCTGTTTTTCTTTGTCTTCAGTGGTTCTTGCCATGTGTTTTATGATAATGGCTGGCCTGTTAGCTCAAACCCCATGGGGTCAGTGGAGTCGCTTGAAGTGTGTTTTAGCTTAATGCTATTTTTGGCTCCCGTCTTGATGCCCCTTTTGTTTTTTGAATGGTTTCAAGAGAAGACCGGCGACTATGATGTGCTAGCAAAAGCAGCTTGGCCACTGCAGGCAGCATTTGTGGGTGTCACTATCGCCGGGATAGTCGTTCTTGAAAGAACCTCTTCAGAAGGTTTTATTTATTTCAATTTTTAATAAATGGTTCAGCTAGATTGGGTTGTGAATTCAAAAACACATTCAAAGTTTAATTGGGTATCAAACTCATTTCTCGGTCGCAATTTGAAAACTCATTGCAATAAGATCTTTTGAAGCTCTGGGTACAAAAACCTTGCGATAGTCTTGTGTCCCAGAGGGGAGTGGTGCATTTCATCAACATACAAGCCCTCTTCAGAGTGCATCAGCGATTCAAGTAGATCATAGTAATCTAACACGGCAGTATCGGGGTAGAACTTTCGAATCGCTGATTCAGCAGCGGCGTTTCTTTCATCTAGACGATCGTACAAAGACCGCGGAGATAAAAAGCCTGTTCGGTCTAGGGCTTTGGTAGGTCTCAACATTTCATAATTTTTAAGGTAGCTACTAAGCATGTGTTGGCTGTACCCTGTCTTGAAGGGTAGCCATACCTGATGTTTTGAGATTCTTTTAGCCTGATCAAACACAAGCTGAATGTTTCCCTCGGCTTTCTTCTGGCGACCCACCTTGATGGGTTCATATTGTTCAACTAGAAATTCATCAAATTGCTGACTCTGGCGAAGCCTTTTGTTGACGACAGCTTCATCTCCCACAGACAGCTGTCTCAGTTCTGCAGTGATGGTATTTTCATTTTGACCAGCATGTGCAAAAGGTAACCACTGACTTGACCCTTGAGAGAGTTTTCTTTGCCACCATTTGGCTAGCGCCACTGGTGTGAGTAATTTCAAGCCCGGCTGCTTTTGGAACCGCCACCTTGCACTGTACCTTTTGCTGTCGGGTCGCTGGCTAATGGTAAAGTCGCCTTGAAAAATCACAATGTCATATTTCAAGTTGCGGGTCTCAAGGCTTACGAGATCCTCATAAATGTCACCTGGAGTATTCCAAGCACCTGAGTAGTTGTCGACCTGCCACCGAGTGGGCTCGAGCTTCTGCAGATGCATTGCCCAAGACTGCATGGGTTCGTGAATCGCAAGTGTGGTGCTGTTACCGAAAATTGCAATCTTCACAGGTCTATTTTCTGTCAGCCAACCAACTGCACCTCTAGAGTTATTCACTTTTGGTGAGTGCTCCGGTGTTTGACCAGAAAAGCTAAAGCGTTGATGGGCTTCACGCCCAAACAGATAATGTGGTGCACGCACAGAGAGTTCAAAAAAAATGAATGCCACGAAGATGAAGAGAGGCGTCTTGATAACAAAGTTGAAGTGCATCATCCCTCGGTTTTCTGATCAGTAGAGATTGATTGCTGATCTTGCGAGTGGTCTGTTACTGAATCTTCAACTGCTGGTTGTCTGTGGCCTCTCGCTTTGGCGGCCGCATCGACTTTCTTCAGCATCTTCGGTACGGTAAAAGGAAACACAAAAGGCAAAAATGCATGAAGAATGGAAATGAAACCTGCAAAGATTAGGTATAGGCCCCACTTTAAGGCAAAGCCCGCATGAGATAAGTAGCTCTCGTTTACTGCTGCCAAATGCTCTTTAGATTCGTTGAGAGGATTCATAATACTATGGCATCACATTCGCTTTGAAATGGCTAGTGCTACTCAAAAATGGAGCGACCATTCTCCATGCGACGCTCATTCAAGCGACCCTGCAAGCTATGTGCAGTCCAGTTGCGAATCTCGTGAGTCCAGCCTCCACCAGATGATGGTGCGGCGAACACTGAATTTCCTACGAGTACCCGGCGTCCATCGATATCCACTATCCAGCCTGCTCCTGACGAGCCAGGGTCAGCCAGGCTTCTTGCATAAAAGCCACCCTCTGACCTGTTAAATTGAATCGGAGTTTGAGTGTAAATCGGCGTATAACCACCTGCCGGTGATCTCTGAGAGCCCGGAAAGGCTACGATTTGCGCGTTTGTACCTTCAAGCCGTCGAATGTAATTGTGTGAGCACTCAAGGTAAAAGCCATTTGGTATGCACTCGTAGCCTCTGAGCGATCGATTTTCTGTTAAAACAAAAGTGGGTTGATCCATTGGAACCGGGTTACTCAATCTGCAGAGTGCGAAGTCATAATTGGTCAAACTGTATCCCAGTGTTCTGTCGGCGCAGTCCATTTCGCTCAATACACGGCGTCCGTTAACTTCGGTAACAAACTGAGTCTGATTGCCGGGAACTAGGCAGTGAGCAGCCGTCCAAACATGACTGCCATCTCCGACAGGGGTGCCCGAGCAGTGAGGGTTGTTGGTATCACCACCCATAGTGAGGGCTCCGTAAGGGTGCAAGCTTTCTTGATCAACACGCGCTGCCTGAAGTGGATCGGTGAGATCGGCAAAAGAAGTCACTCTTGAGGCCATATACTCGCACTGCTCAAGACCTGCCGAGTTTCGGTAGCACACTATCCCGGGCCGAGCTGCACCTTGCTCTCTCAGAGACATACTACAACTTATTGTTTGATTGGCTGCATGCCTGTATTTGCGAGCCTCATAGTCTCTACATTCAGCATACTTGCTCAGCTCAGTGTCTGAGGGTTCAGCAGCGCCAGTTTCACAATAGGGCTCAGCTTGAGAGCCCAGCCCAGCGCACTTCTCGTTGCAGAGGTTCATGGCAAAAGAGCACATGTTAGCCTCTCGGGCGCGGTAGTTAGACACAGCAACTTCGGTTTCGACAACCACATCTGTTTGCTCAACAGAGCTTTCAGGCAGGCTTGCAACTTGGGTCTCTAGCCCCTCGACAACTCGGTCTTCATCTGGAACTCTTTCTGATCCAGTATCCACTTCACCAGGGCATTCATCTGGAGTTTCACAGCAGATCTTAGCTTGCATGGCACCTACGACGCAGGCTACGGTAGCGCCTTCTGGAAACTGCGGGTCAGCGGGCTCTTGGCCTCGCCTCTGTTCTGCTTCTTGCTGCCTTTGCTCTTCGAGTTCTTCGCATTCGCGTTCAAGCTCGCGATCAATAGGAAACGGAATTTCACAAGCAATCGGGTCGAGCATAAAATTGCCGGTGGCAGGCTCCTCTGCGATTGAGCTCATGCTAGTGAAGCAAGTGATTAAAAATGAGACAACCAAAAATCTAGAAACCACCATACATGTAAATATCGGGTCTCATGACCTCGACCTAAAGCTTATTGAATGTCGATTTGCTAAAAAACAACTAAAATTCAACCGATTTAACCTTTGAGAATCTCAAGCTTTAAACAGGTTGAATCGTGAATTGGCGTAAACTTGAAATACCAGTTTTAATGATTTTAGTAGCGTCTGCTGCTTGGATCTACTTTGGACCAATCTATCCAAAGAGCAGCCCTCAACCAAATACCAAACAGAGCAAACCGAACAAAGATGATAAAGCCAATTCGGCTCGAGACATCATGGCCCGCTATTTGGCAACTACAGATGAGGTCGACGTCTACGAACAGTTAAAACCAGAAGAGCAGCGAATGCTCGTGCAAGCAGTTCAATACTTTTGCGAAATCGATTGGGATTCTGACTCTTGTATTCATCACATGATCACCTGTGGTAAGCGGTGCTTTAACTATTTAAAGCCCTCTGTGCAAGACAAGGTGAGAGAGACCTACCGGCTCAAATTGTGATCTAAAAATTCACGAATTATGAGGAGCTGCCACAGATATAGCCGCAAGGTCTGTCGGCTTTTTGCAGCCACAGAACACGCTCTTCATAACCTGCATATGTGACTCGAATATCGAAGCCATAATCAGAGATAAGCCCTTCATCTTTTAAGCTTTGAAGAAGTTCAGACAAGTTGTCTAAGTTTGGGCTCCACAGGCCCCAAGACCTCAGCACCCCACCGGGGTTCAAGTGCGAAAGAATTCTGAGCATCATATTCTTAGCACTGGCGCGACCGACGTAGTCTTGCGGTTTAAGTTGCTTAGCCAGTACGTAGCTCAGTGCGTGTGAAGAGACGATTTCATCAAAGGTCAAATGAAGGCCTGGTGTGCCCAGTCTCAGATCTTGAAAGGTTTGAGAGTGATAGTTCTCAGGAAACTCAAGCATCGACCTGCGGTTGATTAGAATAGCGGCAGATCGGTTGAAGGCCACATCGACGGCATGATGTGGTGTCACACCAGAGGCCTCAAGGCTTGCGATATTGAGGTGGCGAATCAGCGTAGAGTCGCCCTCTCCGAGGCTCAACACCGATTTTTGCCCAGACAAGACCTGTTCGAAATCAACCTCAGGGCTTGTGCCACCTTCGGCTCCAGGCAGGCCCGCGGTCGCAGCAAGAATACCCATCGTGTACTCATCATCTCTGAATGTGACTGTTCGGTGTATATGGTGGTTTTGATTGAGTTCAGAGTCGCAGGTATGAAAGAGGCCTCTGCGCCCAATTTGGTCACCGGTATTGGAAAAACTATTCGCTCCAAACAGGGCTATGAGAATGAGTGAGAATACGGACATCAATCTGAGCAACTGCAAACAAAGCGCCAGTTCAAGGCTGGTTTAATTGCAGACCTGCTGCCAATCTTCTAGCAGCATAAGAGGGTCTGCATATTGGCCCTTCCAGATCATTTCCCAGTGCAAATGAGCGGCTTCGACCCGGCCCGTGGCACCGGCCAAGCCAATCACTTTTGATGCTGGGACTCTCTCGCCAAGCTCTACTTTGATTTCACTCAAGTGCAAGTAGCGGCTGAATAAGCCAGAGCCGTGAGACAATATCACGTTGTTGCCCGGCACTGTCATGTGGCCAGCAAACACCACAGTGCCTGTGTGAGTGCTGCGAATTTCTGCTCCTGTTCGAGCCCTGAGGTCGACGCCCGAGTGGTAGTAAGAGCGGCCAGAGGGAAGTGTTCTGGGCCGTGCAAAATCTGATGTGACAATTGAATCTACAGGTCGCTTAAGACAGCTAAGGTTTAGCTCGGCAGCGTCACCGGTGAGGGCACTCTCAAGAAGGTTGCGATCCATTTGCTTTTTGAAGTCTTCAGCTGAACTTAGTTTTTTGAGAACACTGGCCGGGAGCCTGAGCTCGCTACCCGAGTTAAGGGGAGCATGATCGACCTCAATAATTTTTCGAATAATTACGACCTCTGGTGGAAAAAAAATGCCAGACGCCCAGCTACGACTCGATTCTAAAACCGCTGAGAGTCTCTTGATAGAGCCGCCGTAAACGCTTGCAACAGCAAACTGCATTTGCTTTTTGGGCACAGTCGAAAATGGCACACCGTTGATGTGAAAATGAGGAAGGTCGTCAGCAAAAGGCAACGAGATGAACTTACCGGCCTTCACTTGCGAGGGCCACTGCCAATCGTTTGAGTTGGTGACTGAAGCG
>JABSOQ010000141.1 GCA_013216195.1 Bdellovibrionales bacterium | reverse complement strand
CAAGATGTGTGTGGATGCCCCTTTAAAACTGGGGACCTGATCAAAACTCATGTAGGCAATATGCACGCAAGACCTCTTGAAAAACCGCCAGACCTATTTAAAGATTATCTGTAACCGGGAGCATTGGGTATGTCGAAGATCCGTTTTTTTCTAATTGTCGCAGTTGCTTTGTTGATGGCCTGTTCGAAGCAAGAGGCCAGTGTTGATTTTGATAGTCCTGTAGAGACCTCTGGGGGGAGAGTGACTGAATCAAGTGCACCAGCGAGCAAAGATGGTGCTCAGGTGAATCAGCAGCAAATTCTGCAACTCAAAGGCCTTAAGAATATCAAAGTGTTTCGTGCTTCAGAGAGGGGTCAGTACCTTGTAAAAACTAACGAAGCGACTGAGATTATGAAAGGGGAGACTCAAAGATTAGTCTACCTTGATCAGGCAGGCAATCTGATAGCTAGCCTTGAGCTTCGAGACAATGGTTACCGTTTGTTTGATGCCAAAAATGATATGAAGTATCGGTTGAAAATAGATGGTGAAAAGCTGAAGCTTTACGACGTTAGCGACAACATGATTCAAAAGGTTAAGTTCAAAGAAGGTAAATTCAATATCTACGGACCAGACGGCAAACGCATACTCCGGGGTAAGCAAAAAGATGATGGGTTCGGTATAAAAGACCAGAGAGGTCGCCAGAAATTAAAGATCAAGGGTATTAAAGACCGCACTACGGCTGCTTATTTAAGTTTTCAAATAGAAACGCCATATTTAATGCTTCTATTTTTTGCTCGTTTGAGCGGGAAGTAAATTGGCCTTCGCCTGGTGGTCGTTCATTGTGTAAACGTAAGACTCTGTCATGGCTTTGATAGCTCGCAATACGAATCTCGGGTGGTAGATAACTGTCTCAGGTATCTCTTTGCTAGCGGTCACTTGTGGTGGACTAGTAAAAACTGTGCGGATCCCCGTTGAATTGACTTCAAATTCAGCTGGGAAAGAGCCAACTGCAGCCACACGAAAGCGATAAGGCGGGTTCGGTGGCACGGCCTTCAGATAAGCATCTGTCAGTGTTTGCATATTCTGCCAAGCAATACCCACTTTTTTATCATCGAGAGGTTCTGGAAACCTGTAAGAGATCTTCATCTTAAATTTGTGTTTCCAGCCTTTGTGTTTTCTCTGGCCTTTGCTTTGGCAGAAGTCACTCGCTTGAATTTTAATTACGCCATCGTCGCCGATAGGAATCACCGCCATCAAAACATGGTCAACAAAGCGCTGCTTACCAAACTTTTTCATCAAATCAGTTCTAGAGGCCTGTGTGCCGAATGGGTTGAATGTGATTCTGAATTTTGAATTGGGTGCGAGCTCTTTTAAGAGCGGGCTTAGTATTTGCGAGATAAAAAACAATTCGGCTGGCTGTGGGCCATTTCTTTTTAAGCTCCAGCTGAAAAACAATTGGTTTAAGCCAAAGACCACACCGATTGCTGGCACAAGACTAAATAACAGAGTTGCTAAGTTCATGGGTTGGTAAGTGACCCAGTTGGAGCTAGCGTCAAGAGCTATAGGGATCACAAACATAAATATAAACATGCTGCCAAAGATTCCGGCCATAATACCTTTAACTTTATTGTAGGGCTCGTGAGATATACCAAAGATGCCGATTTGAATCACTGTTCGAGTTAAGATCAAAAACAGGGCAAGAGTAATGGCAGGAAAGATTAGAGATAAGAATATTCGATCTGAGCCGCCATCTAAAAAGATGCCTGCCACCACAAGACCGATGCTTATAGCTATTGATACAAAGCCTATCATTTTGGCTTTTGATGCCTGTTTCTTGATGGCTCTGCTTAGCTTGGTAAATCGCTCAACGACTCGCACGACTCGTTTTGGTTTGCCGCTGTAGTTGTAATAGTTTCTGTTGAGGTTTTCACGTAAGTGGTCATGGCTTTGAGATCGCAAAGTCTTACTAGATGTCACAGAATTCGTTGTACCTGTCATTTTTGCTCAGTCTCCAGCCATTGGCAAAACTCATCGTGAGTTTTGACTCCATTGTTGTACATCTCGACTCTTCTGAACTGGTCGTCATATCGTTTTGGAATAGGTAGAAAACGAGCATTGGCTCCCAGTTGTATCAACTCATAAAAACAATTGTAGCCGGCTCCAACAGATAGAATGTGTGAACCTTCAATTTCAGTAGTCATCTTATCGTAGAGCTTCACCGGCATACTCAAAGCTTTTGCTGTTTGTAAAATCTTATAACGGCCCTTTGATTTTAGAGCTTTCATCGGGTCGAGTATGGCCAACATGCGTTTCTCGGCTAAGAGCCGAATACGTGGCGATACCAAAAAGCCCACCGCTTTCATTTTGTCTGAGAAGTGTTTGGGCCATTCCGACTGATTGGACGGGTAGGGCTGCAGAACCTCATCGAAGCGCACCAGATCATGGGGCACAAGCTTACGATTGTAGCGAGCAACTAGAACTCTTTTGTTGAATGAAGCGCCAGACAAGGGCTTGCCCTTAAAGCCTTCAGCAAAGGTGTCTTGATAGAGGGTGTCAGCTTGAACAGGTCTATCAAGACTAGTCGACACGACGGGTCTCTCGTCTTCTGTGAGAAACTCTAAAATGGGCTCTTTGCCTGTCGCAAAAATGAGGCCTTTCTGGCCTGACTGTCTGAGCACTTTGTAGAGGTTGAGGCTTCGCACTAGGTGCCCGCTTCCCCCTCCTCTGCCGTCGATAACAAAATCAACTGTCAAAGCTATCTCCCGACAAAATATCAGACTCAAAATCTGAAGATTCTATGAAGCCATCTTGGTCAGATTCAGTGAAAACTTCACCTGCAATTGCCTCTTCAACATAACTGTCGTCGTAATAGCTTGATTCTGAAAAGTAGTAGTAGTCTTCGTAATAGTCATAGTCATAGTCATCCTCTGGGGGCTGGCAGTGGTAGCAGATAAGTTGAGGTTGAGGCAGACCATCTGGGCCGTTCACTGAACCTTGATTGTGCGAATGCTTTGGGCAAACGGGCATGCCACACTTGATGCACTTGTGAGGTGTGGGGCGAGCGCATGCTCTTGCAACGAACAAGCCCACTTTGTACTGGCAACTTTCCAATCTTATCTCCATGCAACGAGGTGTTGCTTAAATAATTCTCCTGGACAGCATAGAAATCAAGAATTTAGAGTAAAAACATGAAGACAAATCCATTGAGTTTATTGCCAGATAAAATGCGCAGATATTACGCATGGATCAACTTGCCAGTTTATTTGTTTGCACTGTCTGCGACCATCTATGTAGCCCAGCACTCTCTATTACATGGCTTTGAGTTTTCTTTAACGTCGTCTTCAGCAGAGTCTTACTCTGAGCCCGACCCTTTTGAGTCTAATGCTAAAGAATTAAGGGCTCAGCAGATGGCCGAGCAATCGCGAAGCCAGGTCAGAAAAGCTAAAAGGACACTCTTGAATGTGATGTCGGCGGGTAGTCTGAACCGCGTAGTGTATGACTTAGACGAGAAGACTTATTCAATGGAGTTCAATGGTCTGATTCACAACTTCTCGTTTCAGGATGTTGGGGTCAGTGAATACAAGATAGCCTTTGGTCCAGATGGATTGGTAATAGGCTACATTTTGGCGAAATTAGAAGATGGCGACTACTCTGTTCGAGTGTTCAAAGCCGAAGATGACGTTTTGTTGAGAAGGTTCAAAACTGACGGTGAGAATCTTAAAGTGTATGACCCAGATCAATCTGGCGAAATGAAGATAACTTGGAGAGCAAAACTCAAGCCTGATGAGAATGCCTTCAATGTCTACAACTCCTCAGGCACTCGAGTGGCCAAGGGTAAGATCAAAAATGGTAGGTACGTTTGCCGAGACACGGGTAAAACTGTTGTGGCAAGGTACGATCAGTTCGAGATGGGTGATGTAGAGCAGTTCAATGAGCTTTTTGCCCGTTCAGTTTATTGTCTCCCGATACGCGGGGAGACCAAGGCCGCCATGGCACTTTTGTTTATGCTGTATCCCTTGCCATGACAGGTTCTTCTTTCTACTCCCAGCCAATTGTGGAGTTGCATCTCGAGCCCACAGACAAATGCAATGCCAGGTGTCCAATGTGTGCTCGCCGCAAACAAGGCGGGCCCTTAGTCGATGGTGTCGGTCAGACCGATTTTTCGATGCAGGTCTATGGTGCGCTACTCGTTAGCCCCGCTTTGTCTGAGTTGCAGACTTTGAGGCTTTGTGGAAACTTAGGTGACCCCATTCTTCACCCAAAATTAGACAAGATGATTGAGCTTGCAAAAAGCCACTGGCCAGAGGCTTCAATCAAATTGAATACGAACGGAAGCATTAAGAGTCTTGATTGGTGGTTTGATCTCGGCCGGTTTTTTCAAGGTAAGCACGACCTTGTTCAATTTGCTTTAGACGGTTTCGGTGAAGAGTTTTCTCGTTACCGAAGGGGCCTTAGCTCTGATGAGGTTCTAAAAAGGGCTGAGAGCTTTATTCGAGGCGGTGGCAGATGTCAATGGGTGTTTCATGCTTTTGCTCACAATGAGCATCAAATTGCACAAGCAAAAAAAATGAGTAAACATTTGGGGTTCGAAAGTTTCGTAGTGAAGAAGACAAAAAGGTTCTTTCGCTCGGCGACTTCAAGTTGGCAAAGCCGCTTTGAAGTTTTAGATGAGAGTGGTCAGGTCGTTGACAGCCTTGAGCCCGCGAAGGCGGCCAAGCACCCTTTGGCAGTCCTCGAGAGTGCCCAGTCAGCCAAAGAGATTCTTTCTGGTTGCAGTATTACTTGCCGTGCAAAGACTCGCTCTTCGATCTATATATCAGCTAAAGGAGTTGTCGCACCCTGCTGTTGGGTTGGCGGTCAGGTTGAAAGCGATTCTTCTGGTGCTTTAGACTTGCAGGAGATCTTAAAATCACATGGCGGCCAAAAGAGCTTGCAGCTCGGCTCAAGCCAAATCGAAGACATTTTGCATGGCAGTGAATTCTTAGGTGCTCTTGAAAGCAGTTGGGATGATTCTTCAGGTATTCACAAACGCCCCCGTGTTTGTGAAAGAATCTGTGGTCAACACGAGTTTGGGTTCAGACAACAGTTCGAAGAACCCAAATCATCTCATTCAGCGCCAGCTCAATCAGGCTTGGTGTAGTGAAGATCTTTGTCATCAGAGGGTTCTGACAAATTGTGCATCAACAGGTGCTGTCCTGAGTGTTTGAGTACCACGCCAAAGTAAGCAGCTTTCATTGAGAATTTTTCAACGGCCTTTTCAATTTTAGCTTCATCTCCGTTTAAGATTTGAACTCTAAAATTTAAGTGACCGTTTTCGGGTTCGCTCAAAAATTCAATCTTTGGAGCAAGCGAGTGATAAAATTGATCGTAGAGTTGGTGCAAGAAAGCTCCAAGATTGCCATGACTAGCCAATGGAAGTGGTTTCTCAGGATTCGCTCCTTCGAGAAGAGTGAACTCCAGCTGCGGAGAATCAGGTAAGTCTTCCATCACAGATTTGAGTAAGGTCAAATTAAGAGTTCTCGCGACAAATTTGTACTCAGAGACTTTTTCGAAATTGTCTATAAACTCTTGGCTCAAAGTCGGGAGTTGCTGCCTGAGCAGGACTAAGCCAAGCCTTTGAGTTGCATCAAGCTCTTTCAGAATGTCTCTAAGAATACCTTTAAATTGACCTTCTTCTTTTGAGTTGAGGTAAAGGAAGCCTTGGTTGAAGCCCTTGCGGAACTGGAGGGGCAAGCAGATACTTTCTCTAAAGCCAGAATCATAAATTTTTCGAAGAGATCTCTGTACCGGCCTGTTTTCACGCTTGTAGTTTTCAACCACACTTGCCAAACTTTCTGTGTAGCGTGCTAGCGGTGTTTTCAACAAAACGGTATGGGCTTGTTTCTCGGTTGCTATTGTCGACTCCCATCTTTTGATGCACAACCTTTTGCGAGTCTGAGGCGGTCACCAAATTGAGATGTTTATTGAGTTGCCCTGATACAGACAGTAGTTTGCCAACGTTTTTATAAGTCGTGAATATGAACTGAGGTCTAAGCCCTGATTGGATCAAGGTTGAGACCTCTTGTAGCACTTTGATGTGATGAGCTTCGCTAAAGCATCTTCGACCCTGGTCGTCGCGCTCAGAGAGAGCGATTTCGAAGCGGGTCTCCCAGTTTCTTAGAACGGTTCTTTTGATTCCTGTCGCTTGCTCCATTTCATCGAAGCTGAAGGATCTTTTTCGTGCATTTTCCACCGTAAATCTCCACGTTCCGTTGGTTTGCCTTACATATGCCTCTCGGCAGAATCTGAATTCATCAAAATGATTAAGCTTAGATTAATCAAAACTTAAAGCATCCCCCCTAGAGTCTTAATCGAAACCTGCCGTTAAGTTCATCAAGTTGAAAAAACCACGTGATGTTCTTCATCATGATGAATGTACGTTTGTTATCCCCGGGGGGGCGAGAATGTTGAATCTGAAAAAGGTCATTGAGCGTTCAAGACTCATTTACATCTTTTTATTTGTGATCATAACAGCGATTGGCGGGGTTTCTTACTACGCCATTAGCAACTCTTCGAGTTTGTTCACTCAGTATCGTGAGATGGCAATCGACTCAAACGTGGCCAAAGCTTTGCTTAATGATCTCATGTTCCTGAGACTCAAGGTGAAGAACTGCATTCAGTACGGCACTGAAGATTCTAAAGATCAGTTTTACAAACGCCTAGTCGGGGTCAATGAGTCTATTCAAAAGGCGGAGGCGGCTATTCAGAACCCAGAGCGAAGCCGGTTGCTCGCCGAAAGCAAAGACCTCTTCTCAAAGTATCAAGACCACTTTGCAGAACTTGTAGAGTTGACTTCCGATAAGAGAGATCTGATCGATTCTTTTGAAGAGAAACACAAAAAAATAAATGAGGTGTTAAGAAAAGCGACTTTTGCAAGCGAGGCTGACAAGAATTTGGCCCTTGCTAACTACTGGCAGTTCTACATCGAGTTGAATAAGAAGAAAGACAGCTATGAGACGGTTGGTGAAGAGAAACTCATGGAGTTCAAAGGTCTTGCCTATGCTGCAAGCCCAACGAACCCCAGTATTCGAAAAATGCTCGAAGATGATTACCGAGATGTGACGCTGAGATTGAACCAGATCGTGAATAAGAATATTGAGATCAAGGCATCGGTAGAACAAGGGCTAGACCGAATTGGGCCAATCATCGCGAAGAATTTAAAGAGTATTTCAGATTCAATTCAAAAAGTACAAGACACTTTGGGGCCGAAGCTAGTGGCAACCAACGAGACGAGCCAGGCATTGGTCTTGATCATGGGCATAGTTGGCCTCTTGTTCGCTATTGGTTCAGTTTACTTCGTAAACCGAAACATGAAGACAATCACTTCTCACATTTTGAGATTGGTGAACAAACTGAACCGTAACACGGTTCAGGTAACCTCAATTTCTGAGAGAACCGCAGCCTCAAGTAAAAGTGTTTCTGAGTCTTCTCATGAACAAGCTGTATCTATCGAAGAGACTTCGTCTTCAATTGAAGAGATGGATGGAATGGCCAAGAAAAATCTTGAGTCAGTAGCCGAGGCCACTAGGTTGACTTCAGATATGAAGACGGTAGCCGAGAAAGCGAATCAGCAAATGTCCGATTTGGTAGATTCTATGTCACAAATTGCCAAGAGCAACCAGCGAATCGAAGATCTTTCGAGCGTCATCTCTGAGATCGAGCGTAAGACTCGTCTGATTGACGAGATAGTTTCTCAAACCAAAATTCTCTCGTTTAACGCCTCTGTAGAGGCTGAGAGAGCTGGCGAGCATGGCAAGGGCTTTGCCGTTGTTGCCGAAGAGGTTGGTAACCTTGCAAAAACCAGCGGAGATGCCGCCAAAGAGATTCAAGAAATTGTTGCTAAGTCTCTCAAAGAGGTAGAAGGCATCATCACCACAAATCGTGAAAGAGTTGAAGAGGGTGCTAGAATTACAGATGGCTCTAAGCAGGTGCTAGAAGAGATTGACAGCACTTGCAGGCAAGTTTTATCGAAAAACGAAGAGGTCTTAAACTCAACAAACGAGCAGTTTCAGGGTATCAAGCAGATCAATATAGCCGTATCTGAGCTAGACAAGGCTACTCAAGACAACTCTCACGTGGCTCAAGAGACAACAGTCGTAGCTGAAGAGTTAGAGGGCCAGGCCCTTGATCTTGCCAGTATCGTAAAGAACTTGAATCAGCTTTTGGGTAAAGATGCTAGCGATGAGGAAACTGCAGATTTAGCTGAATCAACAGGCGACAGTGTTCAGGCGGCTCAGCGTAGCAAAAAGAACCTTTCGTTCTCTGCTAGTCCGAAAGGCAGAGTTGGTAATGTGCACCAGCTAAGCCAGGCATCATCTCAAACTGCGGCTAACGAGCCAGCTCACCATCAGGAATCAGAGCCTCAGACATTTAAGAAAGCTGCAAATGACCCTTGGGATGAGATATGAGTACGAAGCATCTTCTGTTTCGAATCGAGTCTCGCTATTTCGCTATCAAGTTGATCTTTGTAAAAGAGGTCATCTTGCATCGAGAAATTGAGGCGATTCCAAAGTCGAGCCCAGACATTAAAGGTATTTTCAATCTTCGAGGTCAAGTGATCCCAGTGATTGATTTCTCTAGAATTCTCAGGGTGCCTGGGCCGGA
Organism: Bdellovibrionales bacterium; assembly: GCA_013216195.1. Lineage (GTDB taxonomy): Bacteria > Bdellovibrionota > Bdellovibrionia > Bdellovibrionales > UBA1609 > JABSOQ01. The sequence continues at coordinate 970 of JABSOQ010000141.1, read as the reverse complement.
GGCCAAAAAGCCCAATATGGTGGTTCTTGAATCAGAGGCCTCATCTAAAGACTTTGGTTTTCAAGTTGATGAGGTGATTGAGGTGATTCGAATTGAAGAAGATCAGCTTAACCATCAAATCGACTCCGATAAAAATCTGGCTCATTTTACCTATGCTGTTTTGGCAGATCATGCACAGCACCCAGACAAGATCATATACGTTTTGAAAGACGAGCTGAGCATTGGCGAGGTAGAGACAGCCGCGAGTGAATTGGAGCAAGCCTCATGAACGAAGATATGCTGGCGGAACTTCAGGCCGAGTTTGTGGGTGAGGCGAGGGAGCTTCTTGAAACTCTTCAAGATCGAACGATGGCTTTATCAGAAAGTGCCGAAAAATCGGTTCTCGATGAAATATTTCGAGTTCTTCACAACTTGAAGGGTACCTCTCAGTCGGTTGAACTACCTGAGTTTTCTAGTTTTGTGCACAAAATTGAAGATCAGGTTCAAGCAGTAAGAGCAAATTTTGTAGAGGGCGAAGCCGTTGCAGGTGATTTTATTCAATTTCTTTTGAAGTCGCATGACGAAGTTCTAAACTTAGTTCGAAAGCTTGAGGCTGGAGAAAAACTCACTCCTGAAGACCTGACGGGTGTGCCAGAAGCTCCGAAGCTTGATGAGCAGAGGCCTGCTGTAGATGGCGAGGTCGGTAATAATGAAGTGCAGATTGCGCAGGGCCCAGAGCCCGCTCTGAACAGTTCTTTTGAGCAGCCAATGTCTAGTACTGATGAAGACAGCCTCATTAGTGAAGATTTAGCGGCTCAGAGTGATGAAGTGTCTGCACAGCCTCTTCAGACAGAGAAAGCCACCTCAACTGCAGGAGCCTCAAAGAGCAAAGCGATAAAGACTCAGCAGTTTGTGAAGTGTCCAACTTCGAAGATCTCGACCATGCTTAACTACTTAGGCGAAACTATCACACTTGTGAATCAGATCAATG
>JABSOQ010000140.1 GCA_013216195.1 Bdellovibrionales bacterium | reverse complement strand
CTCAGTCATGTCGAGCACAGGAGCCTTTTCAGCTGGCTTCACCTGCTGATGCTGACTATCATTTTTCTCTTTACGCCGCTCAGCCAAATCAATGACATTATTTTTAGAATCCATTTAATCCCCCAGAATCAAGGCCCTACGTGGCTATGGCCAAAAACGTGGTATCCTCGAAAGCTTATTATCTTATCGGCTCAAAATGTCTCAACTTTAGGCATTAGGATTGCTATATTTGGCAGTTGATGAGGCTCTCTATCTTTCTAGATCAGTCATTTCAGGTATTTATGGGCAGCGTGCTGATTCATGCTTGTCTCATGGCCGCTCTGTTTTTATTTGAAGAGCCAAAAATGGACTCAGGTCCGATAACGATTGAGATCCTCGACGATGAGGGCACTGGCAAGCGCAGCCGCTCTATCGTGGCTGAGACCGAAAATGAGCCCTCTAAAGAGGAGCTCATAGAAAAGCTGAAAACTCAAACAAAGCTACTGAGCAAGTACGCTAAACGCGTAAAAGAAGAAAAGATTGTCAGAGGCGATTCAAAACGCTCAGGAGCTAGAGGCCAATCTGTGGCCACCCAGCGACCTGCCAAGAAAAAGCTGGAAAACTTAGATCTAAAACCACGAGCAAGAAAAATGTTTGCCTCAGGAGTTAGCATTCCTAAGCGCGAAGCGAAGCAAGAGCTACAGAACAACGATCTTGGCAACCTGAACTCTTTGAATAGAACCTTCGCTATTGGCGGCAAAGCTGGCTTGGATCAAATACCTGGTATCGAAGAGGGAAGCTTTACCGCGCTAAACACAGATCAGTTCAAGTACTACTCTTTCTTTTCTCGCGTCAGTGAAGCCATCAGCTACAGGTGGGTGTCTCGTGTAAGAAGGTTTGCAGCCCAAGCCCCCGCCAGTGCGATCTTTCAGCTCTCACAGGTTCCAAGCCCAACTATGCTTGAGATTTTACTCGACAGAGATGGCATGGTGGTACAGGTGAATGTACTCAAAAGCAGCGGTTCAGATGCTCTCGACCAAGCGGCAATTCAAGCCTTCTATCAAGCCTCGCCCCTCAACCACCCGCCAGATGGTATGGTTGACCCTAACACTCGTATGGTTCGGCTTTTGTTTTCATTCTTGGTACGTTGGAACCCTGTTTACACGGCCAGAGGAAAGTAACTCTAGTTCATCCAGTTTGTATCTCACAGTGGTTTTGCTAACTGGGCAATATCTGCCTACCGACTTTAATTGTGAATTACACTCAAGTTTAGCCTCCTGGACTCGAGACCTATAAGTCACTTTGCTAAAATTAGACTATGAAACTCAAGGCCCTAATAAGTCTGCTGTTACTTGTATCTCTGCATACCCAATCAAGTTGGGCTGGCTTCCTTGAAATCGGAGCCTCCTCGAATTACCGTCGCTCGACTATTAATGAGTTTAACTTTCAAGAGTCTCTGTCTTTTACTGGCAGTATTTCCTATTACTTTTGGGACCAATCGGCACTCGAACTTAGTTACACCGATGGTTATTCAGAGGTGGTGAGTGGGGTTCAAGGCGGATTAGAAAGAAAAACCGAGAGTGAGTTTCAAATGATTGGAGTCGATCTTGTATTCGCATTTGGTTCAAGACAAGACCCCTTTCAGCCTTATGTGAAAGCTGGTGCAGCTCAACTCTCGAGACAGATTGCCTTTCAAATTGAAGGCCAAGAAAAACAAATATCGCCCACCTCTGAAGGCATTGTGCCTAGTGCAGGTATCGGGCTGAAACTTCGACTCTCGCAAACGTTTTCTTTAAAGTTTGGTATCGATGCCTGGACAACTCCGCCTACTGAGGGTAGCGATGAAACTGTAGTCGACTACGCAGGAAGGGCCGGCATATCATGGTTTCTCTAGTGGAATAACTTGTGACACAAAAAAGATTCACCCTCCTCCGCTCGTTACAAACACTTACACTTCTGACCTGTTGCTTAATGTCTCTCGGCTGCCAATTTCCTTATCTACTTAAGAACTCATGGCACCAGACTAAACTTTTAAAATCACGAGTACCCGTGGAAAAGGTCATTGAGAGTAACAAAACATCAGCTGAAACTCGGCGGAAGCTGCAGCTGATTCAAAGAGTAAAGCTCTTTGCCACAGAGAGACTGAAGCTCACCGAGAGTGAAAACTACGAAACCTTTGTGCAACTCGAAAACGACTACGTGACCTGGGTTGTTAGGGCCGCTCCTAAATACCAGCTGAAGCCCTACACCTGGTGGTTTCCCATCGTGGGCAGTGTGCCTTATAAAGGCTATTTCACAAAAGCTGGCGCAAAAGATGAAGCTAAAGTTCTGAAGTCAGATGGCTACGACACCTATGTTAGAGGGGTGAGTGCCTATTCGACCCTGGGTTGGTTTAATGATCCTGTGCTGTCTTCAATGCTTCGCTATAAAGAGTATGACCTCGTGAACCTCATTATCCACGAAACTGTCCACGCCACTGTATTTATTAAAGGGCACATCGACTTCAATGAGCGGTTAGCAACATTCATAGGTAACATCGGAGCCGAAATCTATTATTCTGAACAGCAAGCCGGACAAGATGTTCTCAAGCAGATTGCCGATGAGAATGCAGATCAAGATGTATTCTCTGAGTTCATAACTCATGAACTCAAAATGCTTCGACAATTCTACAAAGACAACGAGGGTCAAATCTCAGACAAGCAAAAGCAAATGCGTATCAATGAGATTCAAGACAAGTTCAAAAAAGAGACCGCACCAAAACTCAAGACCAATTCTTACTCTTGGTTTCCGAAAGCAAAACTCAATAACGCAATCTTACTGTCTCTAGAGACCTATCAAGCCGACTTGAAAGACTTTGAAACGGTTTATCTCGGTCTTGGCAAAGACTTTCAAAGCCTTCTCGACTATGCACGAGAGCTTGAAAGCGAAGACAACCCAGAAGAGGCACTCAAAGCCAAAGCCAACAGCTATAGAGACCTCGGCAAGGGCCGGTAAAAGGGTAAACGCGCCTTAGTTCTTCATCTGTAAATATCTCAAAAATTTAGTAATTACTTACTTTTTTCATCTTCTTGCCCGGTTCTTGATCATCCTCGAGGTAGCCCCTATAGACAAAGGGTAACAACCTAAACCTTGGGGGAAGATGTGTTATTTAAAAAAATTATCGCTTTTATCATTTTGGGGTTCATCAGCTCGACTGCCATGGCGACCGATTGGGCCTACGTTTGCGAATCATTGGGTCAGGTTGGAGAGTGCAGTTATGTGTCGGTATGTGAAGTAGAAGCTTATGAAGCTTGCCAGCCAAAACCGCAATATCGCGGCACCGATTGGGAGAGACTTTGCCCTAGCGCAGGGGTAAACGAAATGGGCTGCGGATGGCAATCTAATCATTGTGTGTGGAGATCAACGAGTTCTTGTGTGCCAAGCGGGCGTCGTTAAAGTAAGTAAAATGCAAAAAGGCCCAGACTAACCTGGGCCTTTTAAAAACAATATAGAGAAAAAGCGGTCTTAATCTCTTACCATCTCACTAAACATATCTAGAACAAACCAAGGCAGGCCTTTTGCCAACCCCTTGTAACATCGCGACTCGCCCTGCCCAACTGACAAATCGACTCGGTCTCTTGTAAGAGTCATTGGAAAGCGACTTGTTTCTGAGCTTGCTGCCGGCTCCTCGGCTCCACCAAGAATAGCATCGAGCACACTCTCTGCGACATCAACTGCCACTTGTTTACCAGCCTCCTGAGACGTCTCATAAATCGTAACTTCGGTAACTCCATCTAGAGCCATACTCAACGCCTGGTTGGCGGCCTTTGTGGAAGTGGCAATAACAGAATAAGCAGCAAGTTGCGCCCCCCCGCTTTGATTACTAAACACTGCCCATATGTGATGAGCGTCTTTTAAAACCTGAGGAGCGTAGAAGACCTCTTGTGAAAAAGCGTACTCCGGTCTGCGACCAAAAATTTGAGCCACTTCATCTAGCTCTGAACCTTTAAGCTCTCGATACAGACTCATCGTATACAAATTGGCAAGCTTTCGCCCCTGATAGCTTGGCAGCGACTCCCAAGTCACTCGCAACAACAAACCAATGGCTTTCTCCATAACTGGGCAGCCATACTCACCAGCTCTTACGGCAGATAGCAAAACATCTGTGTCAGCAGGCATTTCTTGAAGGTGGTTGTGACCACTGTGAACCTCAGGCAAAACTGAAGATGCAAAATCAGCATCCACCAATTCGTGATCATGATCTGGATCAACTCTCTGAAGCAATTGCAGCCCTTCCATCAACTGTGCACGCAAATCAGCTGGTTCTGTTCCCACAGAGGCGATCTGCTTAAACTCAAAAATTGAGGCTGAAAGCGGCGCAAAGTTTCGGCTCTGCTGCCTTTCTAGATAGTCTTCACTTTTGTTTGAGTAAAAGTGGTAAAACTCACCACCAAGATCTTCACCAAGTAAAGACTCCATTTGCTCCCGTGACAATGGCTCAGACGAGCCTTCAACCAAACTGTTGACCAACGCTGTGTGCTGCGGGCTCGAATCCATAGGAATCAAGTCAGCTAGATCTGATGCGCGCCACTGCGAGAGGGTACTTACCTTACCAAAAAATTGAATCTGCCCTCTCGAGAGGTTTGATTCCACCATTGGCTCGTCAGCAAACTGCACGACCTCCATAGCCTGCACTGGCAAACCCGACAAGACTAAAAAAACTAAGGTTATATAAGACTTCATGGCCTGGCTCCTTATTGATATTCAGCTCTAAATTCATAAAAGTAGTCACACAACCCAGGGGTTGTTCTCTTCAATTCTTCAAACAACTGACAACTCGCTCCGCTACTTGAACCTGTGCTGCTTTGCTCAGCCTCACAAGCTCTCCTACCTCTATGATACTCTCTAGCTTCGGTTTCATATTCATCAAGGTAACCATCTTCGACTCTTCGTCTAACCGCTGGGCTCAAGTTGTCACACATGACTTCCCAAAATACTTCATCGTTATTGAGCTCAAACCTTGAAGGCGCAATAAGCTCGAGCCGATCATCGCGAACTTGCCTCTCAACGGTTGGTATAGAACTCCCGGTGATTCTTGCAAAGTAAGCAGCCACATCGACATCTCTACCGGGCACGACATAAAATTCAGACCTCGGCTCGTACCTCACACTAATCATATTTGGTAAACTCACAGGCAAATTGATGAATCTCTTTTCTCGCGCCTCAGGCCTCGCCTCTAGGTACCTTTCGAAAAAGTCTTTGAATATAGGCACAGCAGCTTTACCGCCCTCACCTTGCCCACCGAGGCTCTCATTTTCTGGGTACCCCACCCATGTCACTACCGTGAGTTCTTGGGTAATCGCCGCAAACCAAGCATCTTTGTTGTTGTTGGTTGTACCGGTTTTACCCGCAACCAGTTCTTCGTAGTCAGCCAAGCGTCTGCCGGTTCCCTCTTTGACCACTTTTCGCATCAGTTGTTTCACCTGAAAGATTGAGTAAGGGTGTATCTTTGACCCAATCGCCTGCCTTACGGCAGCGGCTGTGCTCCCGCTCTGACCGACGAACATATTCAAACTCACTGGGTCGCCATCTCTCGCTAAAGTCGCATAAGCTGTGGCGAGGCTAGCTGGAGTCACCTCTTCGGCACCTAAGATACTAGAAAAACATGCCGCCGGATGAGGCTGCTTTTCATAAACACCAAAGAACTGAAAGATCTCCCACAAGCGATCAAGAGAGTCTGTTAGGTCGGTGAACATTCGACCTCGAGGCGGGTTAGGCAGATTCAACGATTGGGCCCTGAACGACCTTCTGTCGCCACTGATCAAATTGAGCGTATGTGCGGCTGCCAAGTTTCTAGAGAACTTAAAAGCCCTTTCAATCGAGATCTCCGGCCTCTCACCACTCGAGAACGCCGAAGGTCTGTAGCGATCACAGATTCGCTGACCATTGAAAAACCGTTCAGGAAAGGTAATCGGCAAATTTGAAACCACTGTGTCTGCCGATAGCCCAGCCTCGAATGCCATCAGGTACAATAAGGGCTTAAGTGTTGAACCCGGCTGCCTCTTAGCACGAAATGCCAGATTCGAACTTGGCCCAAAGTTAATTGAGTTTTTACCCAAACTAAACCCACCCGCAGAGGCGAGAACTTTGCCCGTCGAGTTCTCGACCACTATCATCGCCCCTGTCACCTTTGGCATGCCAGCAAGCCTGACTTGGCCGTTCGGCATTTCTTCAATGAGCACGACATCCCAAACCTGTAGAGGTGCGCGGTAGAAATCGCCATCACGGTTGTAATCAGTCTTTCTCAAGTAAGGGGCATCTGCCTCAGCTAGCTTCACGATACGACCACTCGGAAACCCAACACTTCGAGCTCCCAAAAAGACAGCTAGTTTGAACTGGGTGGCATCAGGCAGCGGATGCTCAATGTCTTTTAACACCTCTCCAAAAACAGCGATAGGCTGTTTAGATTCAGATGCTGCTTTCTCTTCGACCGCCTCTTCAATATTGGGCAGCCTTGTCACGGTGTTGCGAAATCTAAAGGTTCCAGATGCTCTTTCAAACCTTAGCAGCCCCCTTTGCAGCGCCCTCATAGCCATGACCTGGAGCTCTGGATCCATGTGCACAGTCACCTCGTTGGCAGCGCCAGTGAAAGCGTCTGCGCTCAGTTGTTGAGACCACAAGGTGTTCTGTACCTGAGCCAGGTAATAGCCCTTCTCATCGTACCTCACCTGATTTGGAGGCTCGAATTCGCGAACTCCCAAAGCCATTTGAGCTGCAGAAGATCGATCTTGAGCTCTGACGTAACCTTCGCTCTGCATGCGACTAAGAGCATAATTGCGGCGCTGCCTTGCCCGCTCGGCGTTCCTCCAAGGGTTGTAAAAACTGGGGCCTTTCGGCAGAGAGGCCAAGAGCGCCAACTCATGAAGCTGCAATTCAGCAAGTTCTTTTTGAAAATAAGCCCTTGCCGCCATTTTCACGCCCTGTACACCCGCTCCAAAATCGATGGTGTTCAAATACAACGTTAGAATCTGATCTTTGGTAAGCAACTCTTCAAGCCGTCTTGCCAAGATGTACTCGTTCAGTTTTCTGTAGATCGACCGTTTTCCTAAACGGTACTCTCGATGAACGTCCTCATAGAGAATGTAGTTCTTCACCAATTGCATCGTTATCGTAGAGGCCCCTTGCACTCCGCCGCCAGAAGCCGTACTCGTAGCCGCCCTCATCAGGCCTTTCAAGTCGACGCCGAGGTGACCTTGATAGCTGCCTGAAGACTCGTCTTTAAAATTCCAAAACCTGGCATCTTCAACACTGACAACAGCTTGCTTTAGCAACATCGGAATCTCTTCAGACTTGGCAAACTCTCTGCGGTGAACCCTAAGGGTTGCAATTTCGCCATTCTCAATTCTTGTCGTATCTTTGCGAACCAACTCTCCAAGTTGCTGGCCGCTTCGGTCAAGCACTCTCACAATTTCAGGAAGTGCCGGCATGTCGCTCGCATTTTGCCACTGCGGTAGCCGAGCAGAGAACTCTTTGTAGACCTCTAGGCCATACCGAAGATCATGTTGAGTCAGAACATTCAGAGCAAAGCGATGATCTTGGTACTCACAAGCCTTAATCAAGATTCTTAAGCCCCCACCAACATCAAACTCTTCATTTGGAAGTAGCCTCTCTGACAAGCCAAATACAGAGGTGAGATCAAGGTTTGCTACAGTGTCAACCAAGCTGAGACCCTGAAAGGTAGCCTCGAGTAAATCATCACGTGTCACTTCGTTGCGAAGCCTACCGCAAGCGTAACGTAGATAAGCCCCAAGCTGTTCATTGTTCATAGCCTCAAGTTCGGCGATCGACTTGGGAGTAAACTCTAGAATTGCCCGCTCAGCTTCGGTCAGATCCGCTCGCAAAAGTTGATCGAGCTTTTGCTGTTCGATAGGCTGCACGAATTGGCTTAATGCTATAATAAGGGCTAGTACAAATGCCCCGGTTGACTCTAATGCCACCATGAATTGAAAACTCCTACGCAGACACTCTTTCTGCGAACACTTTAGACAGCAGGTGTAAACCTGAATTCACCTTCAATCAATTCTGAGCTAAAATTGAGCGTGGACCTTCACCCCATTTCAGTAATGACCAAACATTTGACAGCTTCAGTTTGTTGATTGCCAATACACTGTCTAACCACTGGGCGGCTCAAGTCTTATTTAACCCTTCTGAAGTGGCACATGCGTCGCAATGAATAGCTTCACGAGGGGGGGCTCGATGCGTGTGGGATCATTCATTTCAGAATTTAGTGAATCTAGAAATTATAAGGCTTTAGCGAGAACAATTGCCCTGTTAGCTGGTTTGCTACTGATCACTGGCTGCGGTGACATCAAGTTTGCTGACGGCTCGGCGGGGTCCTCAAAGCTCGAGGCCAATAGTACAGAGGTTACAAGCGACCGCAACCAGCCTGAACAAGGTGACAACGAGAGTGCTCAAAATGGAGACTCCGATCGCTCTGATGATGGCTCTATTGATCCCGACGACCCTATTGTTAGCCCCGACTTGCCAAAAGAAGAGCAAGAGCAAATCACTAGCAACGAAGGCTGCTTAGAGATTCTTGATAAAGCCACTGGCAATTCTGACCCTAGAAGTGGTCGCAACAGAAACTTTGTTGGCTACATAGATACTGTTTTTGCCGAGAACGTCGACAATATTAATATCAGTGGCCGCACCAATGCTGTAGGGATCCTTGGAGCCAACACTGTGAACATCAACGGTCGAAGCCAAGATCTTTGTATTGTTGCAAGGCAAATCAATATTAGCGGTGCGATCAAAAACGGTCAGAACGTGGTCTTAGTAGGTGAGACAGGTCGCAGTGACTCATTTGTGTCTTCAATAAATGGCAGCGGTAATGTCGAATTGGTGGTAAAAGACATGACTCTAATGAACATCAACGGCAGCTACTCAAAAATCATTTTAGATAACGCCACCGTGGGTCAAATGAATGGCCGTATTCGCGAGATCCACATCGTTAACGGCTCTGTCATTGAGAGCAGTGCCGGTCAAATCGACTCAATCGTTTATCATTGATTTCTAATTGATTTCAAAGTCGAAGTAAGTTTTTCGAAAGGGCTCGTTTCTTAAAGTGTAGTGCCACCACTCTTTGCTGTAGTTTTTAAAACCCGCTTCAACCATAGCATCTCGCAAGATCATGCGATTGCTTTGCTGAGTATCACTAATGAGTTCTGATTTGGTGTGCGATGCCGGGCCAAAGAAATCAAAACGAGTTCCCATATCTACAGGCTGAGGCGCCTCTCCCTTTTCGCCTAGCTTGACTATGGTGAGGTCAATTGTACTCCCTCTTGAATGACCAGACTTCGAAGCAATATAGCCTTTTTTAAACAACTGTGGCTTTGTGAAGTCTGGGTAGTAAAGCGACTTAATTTCGGTGCTGTCTTCAGTCTTTGTCCACCTTACAAAGTGATTCACCGCTCGCTGAGGCCTAGTGCAATCCAAGGCCACGATTTGATAGCCTTTTGCTTTTAAAGCTACCGAAGCTCTGGCCAATGACTTTGCGGCCAGTTCAGTTAGGTAGCAGGTGTTGGCCTTGTAGCCATCTACTGGCTCTCCGACAAAGTTGTCAGAGCCTCGGAACTTCAGGTCAACAATAACCTCTGGTGCATATTCTC
>JABSOQ010000139.1 GCA_013216195.1 Bdellovibrionales bacterium | reverse complement strand
TAGGGGGCTTGAGTGGCAAGAGTGGACCGAACGCGATTTGTTCTCTGTAGGCTCTCTGGTGCTCTCTCTGTTGATGGAGGTGTGCGACCTAGTAGATATAAATAAATCTATAAGAAAGTCTCCTTTGCTTGTGCCCACCGACGCTTGCTTGGACTGGGTGTACGATCATAACGCTGTTATGGAGTTGATGTCGCCCGACCGGATGCCCTGCATCATTCCCCCTGCAGATTGGGTTACACCTTGGGACGGTGGCTACTATGGTGCTCGCCTAAGACGCCGTACACCTCTCGTGAAGAACCATCGTCGTAACGCTGAGCGCGAAAGACTTCTAGAGCAGGCTGACATGCCTGTTGTCCTGAATGCTGTTAACAAAGCGCAGCGCACAGCTTGGCAGGTGAACCTGCGTGTGCTCGACGTTATGCAAACCGTGTGGGCAAAGAACCTCGGCTGCGGAATGCCCCGCTCAGAGCCGTACGAGTTCCCTCCGTGCCCACTACCAGAGGGACATGACTCCAGTACCATCGAAAAAGACAGCCCGTTAGCAAATGCTTTCTCAGACTGGAAAGCTACCATGCGGGAGATGTACACGATGGAGCGGGAGCGTCTATCAAAGAACCTCGCTTTGATTCGTACCATCCGTCTAGCTCGTGAGTTATCTGAGCGCGAAGAGATATTCTTTGTGTATCAGCTAGACTTCCGTGGGCGTATGTACTCCGCGACAGCAGGGTTGTCTCCGCAGGGCACCGACCACAGCAAGAGCCTGCTGCAGTTCGCACGGGGCAAAGCTCTAGGTGACTCTCTTGGTGAGTATTGGTTTGTTGTCAACGGAGCAAACAAGCTAGGCGAAGACAAGGTTGACTTCGATACCCGCTAAAATTTGATGTTGGACCGCGCCGACGAATGGTTAGCTATCGCTGCTGCCCCGATCAGTAACACTGGTTGGACCGCCGCAGACAAACCCTATCAGTTCCTCGCGTGGTGCTTTGAGTTCTTCGATTACTACGAGTTGCGTGTACAAGGACGTGGTACAGAGCACGTATCTCACTTGCCTGTAGGTATGGACGGTAGCTGTAACGGACTGCAGCACTTCTCTGCCATGCTTCGGGATAGCGTAGGCGGCAAGAGCGTGAACCTCACACCCGGCGATAAACCTGCTGACATCTATCAGGACGTGGCAGACGTGTGCTACGCTAAGATTTTGGATAAGGCCGCAGAGGGCGAGGGAGGCGCTGTGAACTGGGCAAACGTTCTCAAGGGGGGTATGACCCGGAAACTGCCTAAGACCCCCGTGATGACGCTCCCATACGGCTCTACGCAGCAAGCGTGCACAGGTTCAATCTTCAAGTGGGCAAAGGAGAACGTGGAGTTCCCAGAGAACACCACTTTTAGGCACTCGCTATACCTTAACCCTTTGCTGTGGACCAGCATCGGAGAGGTGGTCATTGCTGCACGCGAAGCGATGGACTGGTTACAGGATTGCTCAAGCGCGATTACTAAAGCGGGTAAGCCAATCAGCTTTGTTACCCCGCTAGGTTTCCCCGTGCATCAGGTAAACATGAAGTACGATACTGTACGGATTGAGACCCAGATCGCAGGGCGTTTACAGCTACGCTTAGCAACCGAGACCGAAGAATTTTGTTCTCGGTAGACTCTTCGTCGAACAGAGACCTTATGCCTATTGTCGGAAACCTCTATTCGTTGCTCGCCACTCCTGTTGAGCAGTGGGAACTCAGCGGCTTAGGCTTAGTCGGTGATGAAGACCATATTTCGTATATGACAGAAGAAAAGTACCTTAGCGAGCCAGAGCCTGCAGTTGTAGGCCCTGTGCTTACAAGACTATTTGAAATTACCAACTCGTCACTAGAGGTTGCATGGAGGCGAACCCAAAGCACACCTATAACCTCAGAGCAAGACAGAGAGACAGCCCTATCTCAATACAGTGAGGTCATTTGCAATTGTATGGGGGTCGAAGAAATAATCGAAATTACTGGAGAAATATTATCTTCTGAGCTGTTTGCCGATAACTTACAAAGCCTAAGCTGCATGTCACTCATGATGTAAGACCTGAGTAGCAAACTAAACTCTACACAGCTGCTCACCGATTTTTACCAATAGCCCTGCCGAGTGTCGTTGGCGCGGTTAACTTCTCTATGAAACACAGAGCCCTCCTCAGTGAAGATGCCAACAACTGCCGGCTCTTCTTGAAACTTCATGAGCTTGCCGAACTTAGAGTGCAAGGCAAAGCAAAAGTCTTCGCCTGTCTGGCCACCAGCCTCGGCCTCGAAACATGGCGACTCTTCGCCCGCAAGCAAAAACGGCTCATACGAGTCTAGCGCCTCTGAAGATTCATACTCAGTCGTGACCATCACCGTAACCCGGCTCAGTTGCTCCATCACCTCTGCATAGCTTCTTTTAAAGATCTGCCCGAATCGGTCTTTTGGCACTTTCAAAAAGACGCCTTCGTCAGTGATCTTCAAATAAGACCGTGGGTACTCGTTAAAAATACGCGCAACCACTCTTAAGATCTGATAACCATCTGATCCATTGTAATTCACAATGTAGCGACGGAGCTGCCATTCACCTAGTGGTGCCGATTCTCCTGCAGGCTCTAACTCCTGATCAAGTTCTTCTATTGAGCCCATCTGCAGGCTGGTTTGGCAAACCTCTGCCTTCATCTGTTGAGCTGTAACAGCAGGCTGTTTTGCAGAAACTGAATCATCAGCTGCCGCCAAACACGAGAAGAAGCTGAGTGCCAATATACCAAGTGGCCAACCCGGCTTGAGGCATTCAAACTGACTATATTCTGAAAATAAATGACACATATGAGTATATCCGAAGGGGAAATGATTTTTATCGATTAAAAATAGAAGCTCAGCGAGAGTTTGATGATTTTTTTTGGGCTAAGGCCCAATGGTAGCCTTTTTCTCCGTACTTCAACGAACGGCCGACTCGGGTAATCGTCGCTGTAGAAACGCTAGTTTTCTCTGCTATATCTCGGTAGCTCATACCTTTGTCGATTAACTGAGCCACTCGCCATCGGTCACTCAATGACTCTAACTCTTTCGGAGTGCAAAGGTCTTGCAAGAAGGCACGTGCCTCAGAGACAGTGCTGAAACCTACCATAATTTCAAGAAGATCTTTTAGTTGTCTCGAGTTGGTTGCCACAGGTAGCTTACCTTTTCTAAATAGGTTGTTATAGTGTTTTAATATGCTAAAACACTATAACGAGTCAAGAACCAAATTGTAGGCAAACAAAAAGAGCCCTGTTTCAGGGCTCTTTTCTCTTTTTTGTGAGTACCGACTACCTCACTCTTTGTATGGTGAGGTAAGCAAATGGCTCTTCAAAGCCTCTACCTGTCAATTGACCAATTGCCTCTCTAGGCTCTGTCGCCGGGTTGCGGAGACCAAAGTTGCCCCCAACATCTCCCTCTTCGGTACCAGCGTTGATAGCGTAAAGAGGAAGCCTCTGAGTGCTCTCTGAGAAAGCAGCATCAGCGGTGTAGAGCTTCAGGTTTGAAACCCCTACGACCCAGTCTGGGCTCGGAGCAATCATTGACACAAAAGAGAGGTAAGGGTGCCCTTCAGAAAGCGTAATCTCAAACTGCTGCACAGGCTGCCTAAGTACAAATTGGTTCTCAGTCTCAACAGATTGTGAAACTGCGGCCTCAGACTGACTTATTTCTTCAAGTATCTGCTCAGTTCGCCCAGTTTCAGCCAACAATTCGATCCCTGCCGAGGCCTTACCCCCAATGGGTAAAAGTGTATAACCAGAGTCATGAGCGACTGCGACTACTGGCGAGAAGTGCGCATTAGAAGGCAAAGCTAAATGAGCTGCTTGTGACCAGTTGTTCTCGATAGTTACAGAGTAAGTTGCAGTAGCCGCACTTGCCATCGGCCCTGCTAATGCCAATGCAAAAATAGCTAAAAGATGTTTCATGGATACCCCCATTTTCAGTTTTTTGAGCAACGGAACTGCCGCTCACAACAGCCAATACGTGGCTGCACCGAAAATGTGAGATACAGGGTTTCTATGGGCGTGATAGGCACCAGTTAAGAACCAACAATTCGCGGAATGCAACAAAGACCCTAAGCCCCAAAAATGCCATCATGGTAGCCGAGGCAAACTTCTAACCTTCAGAAATCACTTACTCTAGGCTCGTTAGACCTCAAATATTGATTCGCATAGCTTTTGCAATTTAGAGCTGTCATAGAATTGATTGAAAGGAAGAATAAACATGTTTAACTCTGCATTCAGGCTGCTTTTGTTGGCCTCAGCTGTGTTTTTTGCTGATTTGACTTTGGCTCAAGACGGCTGCCGATACCCTAACCAAGGTGACCGTCGCTACCACTATGGAAGACAGCTGGTCTTTTTAACAGAAGTCTTAATCGATGAGATCTACGAATCGCGTGAGTGCTCGAGGGGCTACAATCGAATTGGAGCCTGCACCCCCTCTCTGCAAGAGCCGCCAAGCTGGCTGTGCACCCAAGGCCAAATGCTCATGTGCAACTTCTGCGAACAAGAGACCGAAGAAGGCCGGGCATTAATTGAGCGTGAATCTGGGAAATCAATTGAAGACTTCAACAGAAACTGTGAAGTACTTCGAAATACCCCTCCAAATTACGCTAAAAACAATATGGATGAGGCCACTTTCTTGAGAACCCGGCAGAGAATTCTAGATTCACTTGAAAGACTCATCATAGTTTTGAACCAATTCGAAGGTGATGTGTTTAATGGCATCACAGATGACTCAGGCCTCTCGAACGGCATACCTGACACGCGCTTTGCCGACCAAAAAACCAGATACATCGGCAAAGTCGATTTACTTTTCAATGGAGAGGAAAACCCTGAGTCTATCTTCACAGAGTTCGGCTCTTCTGACACAACCTCAGAGATTTTGAGAGATCTGGCCGAATACAAAACCCGATGGGCTTTTTCTTTAAAAACGATGGTGACCTCAGTAGAAGGCATGTCTAGAACATCAACATCGCAAGCACTGCAAGGTCTAGCTTCAGACATTTCAGCTACTCGAGCCTTTCTCGATGAAAACTGGAACTACAACCCTCAGACCAGTTGTACTTACAAAGACCGCCACAGAAGATAAATCGATCTAAATAATAGAAAAGGCTCCTAGATTGGAGCCTTTTGTTTTTTTGTGGGCTAGGTCGGGTTGCAACTTAGCTAGAAAGCTACTGCAAACCTCAGCACAAGTACTAATATCAATACCCGCTCCAGTCTCAGTCTCAGTCTCAGTCTCAGTCTCAGTCTTAGTCTTAGTCGTCAGACTCGCACGAGTCTAGTGTCAGATCATAGGTCTTTTGCTCAATAGTGAGATCAGCTTTGCCGCACGAGCTATAGGTGATAACACCTGTGTCATTGAACTTACCTGTGTATTCGACCTCTACCGTGCCAGATTGAGGGTGGCAGCACTGATCACTAAGCACCAGGTTTGAAACTCTGTAGTTGGCAGTCCATTGATTGAGGTTGTCTATCACCTCGAGATCGATTTGAGTGAAGCGTACACTATTTTCGCTCAGCTTTTCAAAGATTGTCGGCTGAAGTGTGCGTCTGCTAAAGTCGAAGACGATACCCTGATTGGGAGTCGTTAGCCTAGCCCTCTTGCCCAAGACTTCAGTGCGAAAACCATTGGCAGTCAACTCGTACACCGTTCCTCCGCCTATATTGAAGCCTCGATAGTCAAAATGATTTTCTGTTGATTTCAAAAACTGCTGATTAAAAGAATTGGTCCTCACCACATTGTACGTGTCTTCGAACCTATCGCCGGTGTTTTCATAAGCACAAGTGACATCTGAATAGGTGACTTGCCGAAAGCCAGTTAAAGTCTTTGAACCGAGGCCAATGCTGCAGCCATCAAAGTCGAGGCGCCTTACTCCGCCTGAGCAAACAGCATCTACTGAACGCTCGCAACTGTTAGGGCCAACTATTAGAGGCTCTCGAAATGGTGCCTGAGCTACACCCTGTTCGTACAAAGAATCAGAAAAACTCGAAACAGACTTCGTCAACTCGTCTTGAATACCCGTGTAGTAATCACCATTGTTTTCAGTCTTCTTTATGGTTTGCTCTGTCGTTGCTGGAACCAGAGTTTCACCACATGATTGCCCAAACATTACAAAGAGCGTCAGCATTGCTCCTGTCGTGAAAAACACAATGTTTGATTTATTCGCTTTCATTGAGAACCTCTCCAACTATTCTCTCAGATAATCTAAGAGATTTCATTTTCCCTACACATATAGAATAGAGAAAACAGCTCTCAGGCCCCACCGAAATAAAAACCATAGTCTTTCTAATTACCCTAATTATTCTAGATGTTTACACTTCAGCCTTGAATTTAACTCGCTAGCTTGTACCTAGTACCAGGCCCCTGACCGAGCTTCTGCACCTTACTTTTGTTGTCTGGGTGGTTCAGGATAGCTCTCACTTTGCTCTCGCTAAGACCAGATACATCCATAACTTCTTTCAACTTTACTGGTCGATCTGGAAGTTTTTGCTTCAACTGTTTCAGTTCGAGCCACTCTTTCGCAGGTAACTTCTCTTTAAGATCGACTCTCACAGCTAAGCCATGATGCTGAAATTTGTATGAGCCACCACTCTCGATAATCTCAAGCCCCAACCCTGAGCCTTGAAACTCAGCGCGAAGTCTTTGAATCGACTTGAAAGCTCGATCAAAAGAAGTTAGTGGATCAAAGTACTCACCTGGGTATAGCCTTGAAAAAATGAGACCCAAGGGCATCGGTCGATAAAAGTCTCGTGTCATCACAAACAGTAACTGATGCAACACACTGCCTGGGTTGAGCTCAAGACTGCTGTTGCTGGTCTTGCCCTCTGCAACGTTCAAGACAACTGCTGAGCTCGAAGAATCTGCTTCCCACATATAATGATGTCTCCAAGTGGGTGATACACCGAAATGACGCTTGAGCCTTGAGCGGTACTCTTTAAAAGGTGTTCCGAAGTAGAGTCGGTTAGCCCTACTTTTCTCTTCAGTAATCAAAGCTTCAGCATATTCGCAGTCTCGAATCGTCTCCCAGTGCGAGATCTCGCGGGCACGCTGTTCAAGCTCAAGCAAGATCGACAAACCCTCACCTTGGCTCTTGGCCTGACGAGCCTGAAGGATCGTCTGCCACTTCTCAACAAAAAAGCTACCGAGACCATGTGAGCCTTGCAAGGCCTTCTCAGCGACTTCAAGAGCACTCGCCGCTTCTGCAAACTCTCCCTTAAGCAAATAAACTTGGCCCAGAAGCTCATGAGAATTACCGTAGAGGACCTTCATCTTGTTTTGCTCAGTAAAGGCAACAATCTCTTTCAACAGAGCTTCGGCTTCATCAGCCCGCTCCATAAAGACATAAGTCGCTGCGAGATTGACCTTGGCAATCACAGCGGCATAAGACCCCTTCTCTTGAAGCCTGAGATGTTTTCTCAGGCAGGTAGCAGCTTTTGTGTAGTTCCACTGAGTCATATTAACGAAAGCATTATAGAGCCAAAGCTTTGAATAGTCTGCGGATGCAAGGCTCTCAAGAATACTCGAAGCCTCATCGACCACACCGACACGGTTAAGAGCCATGGCATACTCGGCTAGCTCAAGAGGAGTCGCGGGGTCTAAAGAAGCTTTCTCATTTCGCACGATAGGGTTTAGCAGTCTCAACACCATCTGCGGAAGATTCAACCGGTGGGCGAGCTCAGCAAGGGCACCAGCCTGGCTCCTGTGAACTTTTGCAAGATTGAGATCAGAAATGGCCTGTTTGACTGCTGCAGACTCTCCGGCCTGCATCCGCTTTTGCCATTCTTCGATAGGTAAATTCTCCAAGCACCCTCCCCCATTTTAACCGTGACCTGTTCTAAGATCTTGTCGGCAAACCATCGAATAAACTCAAGTTATTGGAGTTTCACGAGGTTTTATTTCCGTCGAGAGATGCCTCTCAGGGTCGTATTCTGAGTGTGTCAGAAGAAACCCTAGGAGGATTTATGAAATCAACAGCAATAAAGTATGGAGTCAGTTTGGTCTCTTGTCTCATTTTGGTAGCTTGCGGAGCCAATGAAGACCTCGAGGTTACAGAGTCAGTAGATGAAGTTGCACTGTCGGTTGAGTCAGGTCTACTTGTAATCGGCAACACTGCCGACGACACTTCTGGTGAGGTTGCAACCAGCCAAGCCTTGTCTGCTAGCGATGAGCTCGCAATCTCAGGCAAAACAACTTGCTCACAAGTTGCTGCACTGAACTCTTGCCAAGTGGGAGTCAAAACAGCCGAATATAATGACTGTCAACCCCTGTATACACTTGGTTCTCTCGCTGGCTCAGTGCAACTCGATTTTTCTCAAGACGACTGCGACAACAGCCTCAGCGGAGACACGGTCACGCGAACCTACGACTTAACTTACACTTCGGTTAGAGGTCGCACCTTCTCAGTCTCGAGTGCCATACACAATGACTACAATGGCAACTCTCTCGGTGGCGGCAGTACCCTCACTCGAACAAGCACGGGCTTTGAGCTGGTAACTGATGGCCAGCGAAGAACTTACCGTGGCCGCGCCGGTCAGCCATTGATTGACATGACGATTTCTACAGCTTCGCCAGTTGTGATTGAAGGCACACTCACCAGGTCTAACAGAACCGTAACCTCTGGTGAGATTCTTATTGCTCATAACCGTGCCAAGTTCACGACCTCACTGAAACCGAGCAACCTGAAGTGGACTGGAGTTTGCTGCCACCCTATCTCCGGGAGGCTCGACATCACCATGTCTGGTTCTCGCAACAACTCTGGCACTGTGACTTTTGAACAGTGTGGCCAAGCTCGCTTCGACAGTGCAGAGGGCTCTCGTACTTTGACTATAGAAAACTGCCATTAGGCATTTTAACAACAAACCCTATTCACTTTTTTCTATCCCTAATGACCCGATTAATTCTGATCGGGTCATTTTTATTGATCAATTCGCTGAAGGTACACAGACTCCATCACGTCTTGCAAGAAACCGACTGTTGTCGTGCCAGCCTCAACTCGGTAAACCGAGTTACTTGCGTGAGCTTCAAAAAGAGCCCTCATTGCACCATCGCTATGATTTCTAGCAAAATAGGCAAACTGATCTACAGTGTGCCGGTACCTAGCGGTAAAATAATTTGACGTGTACCCACCGCTTTCAGGGCGCGGCCTTAAATATATCAACGTCAGGTCTTCTCTAAACTCGATGTGCAGATAGGCAAAGTGGTAGTCCTCTGATGTTTGAGAAGTGTCAAAGCCTTCTCCATCTCGCTTAAAATTTGGTACTCTAAATTGAATGTGAACCTGTGGTGCACCCTCATGACTCACTGACCAACTTGAGTAGTCGTGATTCAAAGCATTTTTGAGGCCTTCGTAGGCTGGAAACTGTGGAAAGAAATTCTTTTCAAGCCAAGAGTTTCGCACTGCTGTGGATATACTAGATCGATCACTTAATTGCCGGTCGATATACCCTTGAATCTGTCTTGGGATCAAAAACACTGACTCATCAGACGGTCGAAACCTCCAAAGATCTCCGTCGTAAGCGTAGAGCTGATCTCCTGAGAACATAGCATGAGTCTAAAAACTGTGGTTGTACCAAGCTCCCATGACAATACCGCTGAGATCTTTTGCAACCTGTTCAACCGAGTAGCTGTAAACAGGAGTTAATAACTTGGCCCGTC
>JABSOQ010000014.1 GCA_013216195.1 Bdellovibrionales bacterium | reverse complement strand
GAGCCACATATCGACTCGTCAACCTGTGGAGAGAACACCTGTACCTCGAGCACTCCCCTCGAATATTGAAGAACGAACTGATATTCCACACATTGTCAAGGAGCAGGACCCTATTGTTTATTCTCGAGAGGTTGTCGGAGACAAGTTCTTACCCTTGATGCGCTCAAGACGACTGATCTCAGACTTACTCCTACGAAATCGCTCGACTCTTACAAGTGCATTCTACCAAAAGTTCATCGACAGCTATCAATACCAGGGCGAATCTTTAAAAGACCTCATCGATAGTACCCAAAATCAGCTCGCTAAAACTCAAGATGCAAACAAAATACGTCAGCTGCTGCAAAGCTTGCAGACAGCTATTGCCAGTGCAACAGCACCGGCGGCAGAGCAGGGCTTTGTCGACCGAGCCTTCAATCAGCTAAGTCATACTTTCTTTGGCCGCCCTCTCATACTCAGAAGTAACAATGATATTGAAGACCTGATTGGAGCAGGTCTGTACAGAAGCCTCGTGATCAATGGTGACAGCCTCGAAGCTTTTGTAGAGGGATTAAAAGCAGTTTATGCCTCTATGTTCACTTACAGAGCTTATTCAATCAGAAGAGCTTGGGGTCTTCGTGAAGAAAACTTGCGTATGCCGGTTATTGTAGAAGGTCATCTCGACGACCTGGCCTACACAACCAACATCAGAGTGACCAAAGCCCCTAACACGCAAGGGCTAAAAGTCGAAATTGACGGAGTTCTCGGCGAGCAAAGCCACGCGACCAACCCAACCGGCGCGTCCGAAACTTTTTCTTTTGAGTTTTACAGCCATCCCAATCACGAAGTGTTCAGCTCTGACCCCAATGTGCCCTCAAACCGAAGACAAATCTCTACCTCAATCCTGAAAATGCTGAACAAGCTGTACCCAGATTTTGAAGATCATCTCAGCAACATGAAAGTGAATGCTGAAGCCATTGAACTTGAGCTAGCTGGCATGAATGTCATGTACAAACCAGAACCTCACCCTGTTCTCTTGCAGTACAAACACCGCTACTCTGCCGACACGGTCGTCAGCGTACTGAATGGCGAGATCGACCGAGCAGAGCTAGACCAATTGGCCTCAGAGGCCTCTGCCACATCAAACTTTGGGGAGCTAAACCGAGCGGTTTTAACAAAACCACTTTCAGGCTTTACCTTTACGCGCGAAACCCCAAAGACAAGGTACGCCTTGATTTATATTGAGGGCGAGTATCAGATCATAACCTGGAATCATGTGGTTCACTTTGATATGAAGACCTCAATTGAAAGAACATTTCCCGACGTGGTCTGGATCACCAGTGGCTACATGAAAATCAATGAAGACAATCGCTTTCTTGAGCTCTACGCCTCACCGATTGACAACACTGACCCCAGGCCAGAGGACCTCCCCTTTGTTACCACTTCAGATGGCGATCAAACTCGAATCAATCTCGAAGCTGCTTTTGAATCGGCCATGATCAATGCCACCAAGGGAATGTTGGACTTCTTAGAGGTCATCGGACAGGTTCGTGGCGCCTCTATTTCAAGCTCACTGGGCAACCAGAGCATTTCAACAGAGAGGCTGTTTCAACTCGTTGCAGAACAGCGAGACCAAGCCAACCCATAAAGCCTGCCACCTCTTGAGTTCTAATTTTCGTAAGGTATGTCTAAAGAGAAAGTTGGTACCGAGGGAGGGACTTGAACCCCCGACACGCGGATTATGATTCCGCTGCTCTAACCAGCTGAGCTACCCCGGCACAAATAAGAAGCTAGGGTTTTAACGCTCAAGGCTGGCTCTGTCAACTACGCAAGGAAAGCTTTCACAGAAAATTATTCAGTCATTTCAAGATGTTAACCTAAGCCGACCGCATATTTTCAAACTACCACCGACAAATCGACAAAATTCAAGAAGTCATCTGAGACACGACTGACAAACTCTCCTTTAGCATCAAATTCGAGAATATACCCAGCTGAGGGAACGAGACCGACCGAGTAGCCCACTCCATCGTCACCAATAAACATCAAATTGGGCCAATCTGTAGAACCAACAAAGCTTGGGCAAATCTCATTCGGTTCCACTGGCCCAGAGTACAAATGAAAGCCACTGGGTAGTTGACCAAAGCCAATTTCGATCAAAAACTGCCTGTAGTCCTCTGGCCCCCACAAGGGATCGTTGACGGGAGTCAGGTCTCTGCTGAGCTTTCTATAGTGATCCCAGTCGACAGTCTGACTCAAGAAAACTACCTCGGCCAACCGTTATTTGGAGTTTGCTTCACCTCAATAGCCCCGACTTTTTTTAGCTTTCGCAATCTGAAATAGAGCCTCATTGTGTCTTTACCAAGACTCCAGGCCACTTTTGCAACATGAAGCAACTCGAAAAGAATGAACCTTCTATTCTTGTCAAAATAATGCATACTCACAGGAGCCTCGATCATTCTTTTGTAACCATGCATTTTAGCTAAACTTAAAATCTCGAGATCAAAACCATATCGATCGATAGCAAGGTGGGGCTTGATGGCATCTATCACCTCTTTGCGAAACAGCTTCATACCCACTTGAGTGTCGGTAACATCCACATCGAACAGCAGGTAAACAGCCTTCTGAAAGAACCAACTTAGAATTCTACGAAACCAAGGGTAGTGAATTCGCGATTGCGGATGCCTCTTTGACCCCACAACAATGTCACAGCGGTAAAGAAGCATCAGACCAATAAAAATTCTAATCTCTCTGGGGTGAATCTCCATGCCGCCATCAACAAATAAGATGTAATCACCCTTCGCCTCACTGAAGCCCTCTCTTACAACAGCGCCTTTACCCGCATTTTCAGGAAATATACGAACCCTTATATTCGGGCTCTTAAAGCGAAACACCTCCCAATTGGTGCCATCGGTGCTGCCATCGCTGATCACGATAATTTCAAAACTCTTAAAAGAAAGCTCTAGCTCTTCAAGTAACGTGTAGAGGTTTTCCACAACATTTGGGGCCTCATTGAATACGGGCACAACCACACTCACGAATGCATTTTCGTACTCTTCGAACAGTGGTTTATGATGCGGTTCATCCATAACCCTATCTCAACATATCCGCCCAGAGCAGACAAGAGAGAGCTGACAGAGCAACTGCCCGATTATGTAACAAACCTGTAACAGTCGCGATCCCCCTTATTCTAGGGATCTTGACCACCACCGGCCCTTCGTCTTGAATATTGGAGGTAGCCCCAAAAGCATCAGCAAATATTCGTCGCCTAAGGAAAGTCGACGACCCGAAGCCGAGCTTGTGGGCCAATTTAATATTGCAAGGAGGCACTATGAAAAACCTTTTAGCGGCAGCAGCTCTGCTTCTAATCTCAATACCAAGTTTTGCTGATTTGATCTCAATTACTTCTGAAGATGGCACGCCTATCTCGGGAGCAAATGTGATGATCGGAAACTCAATCAATGACCCTTTCGAGGGCAATCAGTTCACTTCTGATTCAAACGGAAACATTACCGTTCCAAATCAGTGGAAGAGCACATTGCCGATCACCATTAGCGCTTATGGCTATGTCACTCAGACTCACCTAGATGCACTACCTGTCGCTCGCAACTTCTCACTATCTAAAGCCGAACTGCCAGAGACTCTTGAGCTTGGCGGCATGACTGATGGATATGGCAGACTAAGACGTGATGGCAAACTTGATGTCGGATTGGTAATGCCAACCTTCACCAGAAAAGATCTATTGAGTTTTGACATTTCATCTGTGATTAGCCCCGAGACAGACACACTCTCAATTGCTGGTCGATCTTTTGAGGTACCAAGCAACATTGCTTTTCCAAACCAGCGTGAAAGATACTTCATTCCATTTACCCTTAATAAACCTCAATACCGAACATTTTCTCGTAAGTTGGGCCCACAACAGTTTGTTGCCAGCCATGCTCAGTTTCCTGTTAAGCGCGTGATCGACAAGATCCGCAGAGGCGACTCAATCCTAGATGTCATTAACGACTTCACATTTAAAGGTGGCGGATTGGTTACTGCTAACTTAAGCTCAGACAAAACCTCAGAAAATATCATGGTGAACGAGTTCACTTATGATCAAGAGATGACTGTGCAAGGTAGTTCTTTTGATCGCAACCAAATGATGCTATCGATCGCCGTTAGCCAAGACGATGGCTTACTTTACCCGACAGATCTTAAGTTTATTGACGCTGGAGCTACCGAGACTCTTAGCACTTACGATAACGGTCAACCTCGGTTCATCGCCTCAATGCTAACAAATCGTCCGCAAAACGATGTCATCATTGTAGATGAGTTTCAGAGCCGACCGGTTTCTCTGACAGAATCATTCGCCTCTATCTTGGGCACGCAGATCAAAGAAAACAGCGAAGTAGAGCCTCTCGTTGAAGGCTTGGGTCAAATGAGTATTGTGATTCAACCTGAAAGCGCTCAAGGGCAGGCTCCACAATTTTTGAGCCTTGTTGCAAAGCCCTCTGTTGAAGACAATTCACTTATGCTGACTCCTCCTGCGACAAACGACAGCGTGATTCCAGCAATGACTCTCATCGTCTACTCTTCAATTGAAGAGGTTCAGAGTGGAGAGATCAAAATTGAAAAGCGCACTCGCCTTTGGGAACTTGCCACTTCTGGCTGGATCTCTCGTCTCGACCTACCAGAAGTTGAAATTGAGAACGAGAATGCATCTACCTATCGCAGATGGGAAGTGATATACTTAGGTCTCGATCGCCAAGAGCTTATGGATGAGGGCCTAGATGACATTACGCATATCACGCGCAACTTTTTGGATCTTAAGTAGTCTCTATTTTTCGGGCTGTGCACTCTTTGGTAGCGCAGCCCCACCACCTCAAACCATGGACCCCATGGAGCAGGTTTACTTGGCCAATTTCGATTCGGTCTGGCTTGCTACCCAAAAAGCTCTCGCCGCCTACCCAATGAGAGTGAACAACATGGATCTCAAGATTCTCGAAACTGATTATATTAAGTCAAATCGTTACTGGAACCCACCGCACATTCCAAGGCTTGGTAGCGGTGACAAATACAAATTGGTCGTGAAAGTTATGGAAGGCGAAATTGAGGGCAAAGGTGCTCAAAAGGTTTCGGTCTCAAAAGAAGTCTACAGACAAAAAGACTTCTTCGCCCCAAAAAACCGTATACCCAGCACTGGGCTCGAAGAGAGGTCTCTGCTTTACCGGATCGAGCGAGAGCTCATTATTGAAAAGGCCTTAGATGAGGCCCAGAAGCAACTGAACTCGAATTCTGATTTCTAAAGTGAAGTGGAAGCTGTCTTTTGCTTCCTAGCCCAACTTGTCCACTTTTGCTTGCGCTGCTTGAAGCTAAGACCTTTGTTTCTATTTTGAGAGCCCGTGATTTTCTCTATTGCAAATAGTGACCAGAGTTGAACTTTTGGGTCGCGGTCATTAATGAAACTCGCAAATTTTAGTTCATCGCCACGCTGACCAAACTTGGCGAGTGTGCGCATGATATGGGGCCGAATCCAAAGGCTTTTCTTTTTGCGAAAGTTCCTTGGATGATTAATCGCAGCCCAAAGTTTGCGAGCATCTTCACGCGAGCCTATCTCTTCAATCATTTGAACAGCTGCCGTTCTCACAACAAGTGCTTTGTCATCCACCAATCTCAGAGCAGCCTGAAGCGCCATCGGCTCATAAGCAACCTTTAGAGCTACTAAGCCAGCATTTCTTAAGTACCACTCTTTGCTGTAGGTGAACTCTTTCAACACAGTTTTTGATTTCAAAGGAAATATTCGACCGAGAGCTGTAACGGCCTTCCATCGAAGTGAAAGCGAAACTTTGTTGTTCTTTGCCAAAGCGACCAAATCGTCAAAACTTCTATCACCTCTCGTCTTCAAAGCATCAAGCCTTTGCGGAGCCGGCATACGAAGTGCCATTTTGGTCCTTTCAAGATCTCTCGATATTGGCGCAGGCTTCAGCGTGTCTTTCGGGCTACCTGGCACTGCGGCCAAAGTCATTGGCGAAATAACGAAGGCCAAAATCACAATAACTGATCTATTCATAACCATCACGGTGTCTCCTCAAGTGTTGCAATTCAAAGTAGGTCTAATTTTAAATCAATTACTCGCCAGAGATGAGCTTACTCGCTTCTTCAGCCATCTTGTCCGTGTCTGTTTCTTCATCTAAAGCTGAGCTGTCGTCTTCACTAACATCCATGCTCGACAATGCTTCCATCTCGGCTAACATTTTTTCGGTATCAAGGTCGCCATCATCCTCATCTTCAGAAGAAGGAGCCGGCTCAGATGCAGCTTCATCTGCTACAGGCTCTGCACCACTTTCAGCTTCGGTTGAGGCCTGGGCAAAAAGAGCATCAATTTCATCTTGCCCACCTGCTGCTGCCTTTTCAGCCGCAGGCTCCTCTGCGGCCACCTCTTCTGCAGCTGGCTCAGCCGTGACTGGCTCTGATGCAGTTGGCGCCTCTGATGAAGTGGCTTCTTCACCTGAGCCTTCGTCTGTAGATGTAACTGCTGTGAATTCGGCCAAAATATCATCCGCACTAATTGCCTCAGCAAGGTCTGACGGCTTAACTTCACCCGTAGGGTCGGCCGGCGTGGCTTCGGCCTCTTCGGCTGCGGCCTTCACCTCAGGCTCAGACTCGGCTTCAGGCTCAGGTGAGGCCTCAGCAGTTGGCTCCTCAGTAGGTGCTGCAGCTGCTTCTTGCTCGGTTGACTCCTCCGGGGCCTCAGGCTCGGGAGCGACTGCTTCGGGTGCCTTAAATTCTTCACCCAGACCTGCAAACTCTTCTGCTATTGCTGCTTCAAGCTCAGCTTCAAGCTCTTCTTTGCTAGCTGGTACTGCATCCACCACTTCTTCTTCAACCGCTGGTGCAGCAGCGGCCTCTTCAGTAGCAGGCTCTTCACTGACTGGGGCCTCAGCAGCCGGTTCTTCTGCATCCGGAGCAGCTTCTGGCTCTTCTTTCGTTTGTTTAACAGCAGCCTCAAACTCAGCAACAAAGTCAGCGCCCGCATCGGGAGCTCCATCATCAGTAGGCTCTGTCGCTGGCTCAGCAGCCGGCTCAGCTGCTGGGGCTGCGGTTGCACCGCCTGCTCTCAATGCCTCAAGCTCTTCTTTTAATTTAGCGTTCTCTTCTTTGAATAGGGAGAGGTCGGCAATGTCATCTTCAAGAATTTCGTATTCAGCCAGTTTGGCCTCTAGTTCTTTTAACTTGGCCTCTAAATCACTACCACCAACACCATCGCCCTTGGCTTGCTCAAGATTTGATTGCAGTTTTTTGATCTCTTCTTCTCTGTCGGAAAGTTCTTTCTTGAGGCCCTCAATATCAGCAGATGCCGCCCCCGAAGCTGCCGCTGCCCCCGGTTCAGCAGCCTCGCCATCAGCCGCAGCCGGTGCTGCATCCATACCAGGTTGATTCATGATTTGATCAACCAGCTGCTTGTCACCAGTGTCGAGTTGCACGGGCTGACCAGAAGCCGTTTTCAATTGATCTAATGAGCCTGTCACGATCATAGTTGTAGGCTCATCTGGTTTAAGAAATAGCTTTACACCTATGTAAGCTAAAACCGACACAAACAATGCGACAGTAGTCCATTGAAAGATCGCCACATTGTGGTCAGTCACAAACTGAAAAAACGACGTATAATCCACGTATTAATTGTCTCGTTTTGAATTAAAAAAGGTCAAGGAATCCATGAGTTTACATTTCTGAGCACGGACAAGAGTAGGGGCTTTTAGAGCCTTTCTATGCAGAATACCAGTCATTGGTCTAGGCTCACTGTGAATCAAGACCAAAACCTGATCGAATAAACTCTGATATTGTTTTAGAAAACTAATCGTTTCTATTGGCCTGGGGGCTCGCCATGACTGAAAGCAATTCGAGTTTTGATCTCATCATTAGTGGCGCAGATCTGATGCTGTCGTCACCGAAATCTCCAACTCAGTTCAAAGTTGAACAAATGGATATCGGAATTCGTGATGGAAAGATCGAACAAATGGGCACTCTGCCTAAGTCTTCAGCCAAAGAAGTGTTTGATGCAAAAGGCCTATTGGTTTTACCTGGATTAATCGACACGCAAGTTCACTTTCGAGAACCCGGCCTTGAGCACAAAGAGAATATTCAGTACGGCTCGAGGTCAGCTGTAGCTGGAGGTATCACTGCTTTTTTTGAAATGCCGAACACGAACCCTCCAACTACTACGCTTGAAGCTTTTCGCAAAAAGGTCGAAATTGGCGAGAACACTTCATATTCTGATTTTGCGTTTTATGGTGGTGCCGCTCACGACAACATAGACCTCTTGCCCAAGTTAGAGAACGAGCGAGGGTGCTGCGGCATCAAGGTTTTTATGGGTAGCTCAACTGGCACTTTACTCATCGAAAACGACGACTTACTAAAAAAAGTTTTGCTAAAGACCAAGAAAAGAATCGCGGTTCATGCAGAAGATGAGCCGCGATTACTTGAAAGAAGAACGGTCTCCGAGAACTCGGCTGGTGATGTTTCAAAGCATGCCGAATGGCGAGACGCAGAGTCGGCTCTTATCGCGACAAAGCGTCTTCATAAATTGGTCGTCGAACTCAAACACCCAGCTCACTTGCTGCACGTTTCGACTCGAGATGAAATGGAGTTTTTGGCTGAGCACAAAAGTGAATTCATGACTGTTGAGGTGACTCCTCAACATCTTACGCTCGAATCTCCAGATTGCTATTTGAACCTTGGTACCCTAGCGCAAATGAATCCACCCATTCGATCGACAGAACACAGGCAAGCCCTCTGGAAGGCGCTGCAATCAGGGGTCGTCGACATAATAGGCTCTGATCACGCGCCACATACTCTCGACGAGAAAAACAACGATTATCCTAACACTCCATCAGGCATGCCCGGGGTGCAAACAAGCTTACCCATTTTGCTTAATCACGCTAGCAAGGGTCGAATGAAAATAGAAGACATCGTGAGGTTTATGTGTGTAAACCCGGTTGAGATATTCGGCATTAAAGATCGAGGTTATATTGCCCCAGGCTTCGAAGCGAGCTTGACTATCGTTGATTTAAAAAAAGAGTCTGTGATCACTGATGACTGGATTGAGTCGAAAGTCGGCTGGACACCATTTCGAGACCAAACGGTTAAGGGTTGGCCAATCGCAACCCTAATACGTGGAAAGTTCGCTATGAAAAACGGAGAGCTTCACAAGGTCGAAACTCGGCCATTGCAGTTTCTCGAAAGATAAATCTTAGCAGTTTTGTTGGTCTCTTTGGTGGTGGCTTCTAAGAAGTAAGTGTTGCCACAGTCGAGACTTTCAATATCAGAAACCTCGATACGAAACCCACCTAGTTCGCACTCCCCGACACCAGAAATCTCTTCACGACCTTTGATGGCCCAATTGATCGAGCCTTGAGATTTACGCCCACAAATGCCATCGAGAACGAGAGTCTTTACATCTTGCTCAACCTGCTGGTGAGATTTCAAAAAGGCGATTTCGGTGCTCTGCCAATCGTCGACGATTCGAACCTCACCATCGTAATAGGTATCGCCTGAAGATTCGCTCACGCTTCCTGCGGGAGGTGGCGCGCAATTGGTAAAATGACCCAAGGTGATTAAACCTGCTAGTGCAAATGAGCTGGTGGCTATCCAGCGAGTGAAATTGAGTTTCCCCATTAGAATGTTATCCCTTCACGTTCTGCATACATACTGAAACGAAAACTATCGTCGTCGTGATCTGTTAGCCGGGTACTTTTGGTCTTGGTGATCGCGAATTCGCACAAGGGCTCCCTCACGGCTACTCGAGCTGTTCAAAAACACAAAAATGCCGACCAATCCCATAAGGATTGCTGCTGAAATTTGCATACCTTAATTATAGGGCTAGAGGGGGAGATTCTCCCATTTCTATCACCGAAGTGTATCAGGTTGATATGCTCTAAGCGCTCTCGGGCCGCTTAAGCAACACAGCATAGAAGCCATCGAAGCCTGTTTTTTGAGGCAAGTTTATGTACTCTGAGACCTGGCTCCACCCCTTCATGGGGCCCTCGAGAGCCCAGGCGATTTGCTTCTGATTCTCTGACGGAAAAACACTACATGTGGAGTAGACAAGACGCCCCCCCGGTTTCACCATTTTCGAGTAGCGGTCGAGGATTTCACGCTGCGCATGTATCAGCTGCTGAAGCTCCTCTTCATCTATTTTCCATTTTGCATCTGCGTAGCGACGAATCGTACCTGATCCTGTGCAGGGCACATCAAGCAGAACTGCATCTGCAGAATCATGAAGGCGCTTAATTGTCTTTGTCGACTCAATTCTTCGAGTTTCAACGTTGTCACATCCAGCGCGAGCAGCTCGTTTCTGAAGCTCTTCCAGCTTCCAGTCGGTGATATCAAGAGCGATCAGCTGACCTTTGTTTTTCATCAGAGCACTGATGTGTAGGGTCTTTCCACCGGCACCGGCACAAGCGTCAATGACTCTTTCACCAGGTTGAGGTGCGAGAAGTGGAGCTACTTGTTGTGAAGCAGCATCTTGCATCTCAAAAAGACCTTTCTTATAGGTCTCAGTTGCAAAAACATTTTGTCGCTGATTCAGCTTCAGTCCCATCTCGACATCATCAACTGTCTCGGTCTCGATACCTTCATCATGCAGGGCTTTCTTGACCTCTTCAACAGACGAAGCCTTTAGACTATTGACTCGCAAAAAAACTGGAGCAGCTTCATTAAGCGCTTTCAGGGTTTCACTCCAATCTACGGCGAGTTCTCTCTCACCAATAGAAAAGAAAACATCTGAAGTAGACTCAATTACCGCAGGAGCAAAGTCTTCTGCCGCATTAAACCTTTGTAGGGCCGACTCATACTCTGATCGATCCAACAAATCGCCTGTGTCGAGATCCATTCGGCAGAGTTGCAAGTGCAAATTCGCAATTAAATAGTTTTCAGGCAGATGCTTCTGAGCCGTCTGCGAATGAAGGTAGGCATCTGTCCATTCAGAGAAGTTACTGAAATGCAGCCTTCGCCACCATCGCACGCACTCATATATGATCTCAGCCGCTATCTTGCGGTCGCGACCACCCCACTTACGGTTTTGAGAAAAAGCATGTTTCAGAGTACCTGGGGTTCTTCGCTGTTCGAGAAAAATCTCTCTCAGCATAGGTTCTAACCCGAGGTATATTGGTCGATGTAGTTTGTTATTTGCTTCAGAACTCAAATACAGATCCTATTGAGAAGTATGCGCCATTAAACTGCCCATCACTGAG
Source organism: Bdellovibrionales bacterium (assembly GCA_013216195.1). Classification (GTDB taxonomy): domain Bacteria; phylum Bdellovibrionota; class Bdellovibrionia; order Bdellovibrionales; family UBA1609; genus JABSOQ01. The sequence goes on along the minus strand of JABSOQ010000014.1, from coordinate 32,642 downwards.
CAACAAGACATGGTTCTTCATTCCGACTTCCATCATAACACCCATGCCTTCAATGACTTCCATGATACGTGCTCCGGCCATAATCGTATAGTCAAAAGACAAATGTGACTCATCATCAATCTGTCTAAAGAAAACTCCTAGACCTCCTCCTGCACCAAAGTAAAGCGGGAAACCACTTCTCGCATCTGGAAAGGTCACAATCGGCATCATGCTAATCTTCAAAGCATCTCCCTCGTCAAGGGTGTAAGAGGTGATATCGGCCCTAAAGTTCATATCCATTGAACTCACCCACTCACCTACTCGGTAGGTCACTCCAGCAGTGAAGTTGGCCACATCATCTTGATTGTCTTCACCCCAGGCATAACTCTCATTATCAAAAAACACGCCCGCGCTTAGGCTTAAGAAGCGGTCGCCATTCGAAGCCACAGAACGTGTGGCAGGTCTGTAATCGCCAACTCTGCCGGGCTTACTTGGCTGACGGGCATCACTCCTATTTTGCTTTCGCTTGATAAAATAGTCGGCAGCTGCATCTCGACCCGTCTTCGGCTTGGCCTGCCTGGTCTCACTGCCAGACTCGTCATCATAAACCTCTATTTGGGCGTAAGCCGAGAATGTTAGTGTTGAAACCAAGGTGAAAATTAGCAGATTCCATGATGTCAGCATATTTGGGTCTCCCTGAAAAAAGCCCGTTTATAATAGATCAAGCTTGGCTGTACGACAGCCCATTGCGCTGTGCGGGTGAAAAAATATGACAGACCGCATTTGAACTTAAAGCTCCCCCAAAAGCCAACCTTAAGATCTCGATCAATAGAGCTAAGTATCTGATATTCTTAACTAAGAAAAAGAGTTAGAAAGCACCCGTAGCTTGACCCGAGGTAGATTCTGCCATAATAATCCGGGCACTAGGAAGAAGCACATCAGTTGTTGATACATCTTTTGAAGATGACTTGGGAGACAAAAGCGACATGAATTGCCCTCACTGTGGTTATACAGAAAATCGGGTGCTAGACACTCGAATTCAAAAAGAGGGTGATATCCGAAGACGGCGTGAATGCATGAAATGCAAAACCCGTTTCTCTACCGTTGAGAGCATTTTAGTCAATTATCCGCATGTTAAGAAAAAAGATGGCCGTCGTGAGCCTTTTTCGAAAGAGAAGCTCCGTAGAGGTATTCAGATTGCCTGCAAAAAACGACCAGTGAGCATTGCTGAGATTGAAAGCTCTGTGGCTAAAATCGCCAAATGGGCTCAAAACCGAGGCGAAAAAGAAATGAATGCGAAGCTTCTCGGGCAAATTGTAATGTCTGAGTTGAAAGAGCTCGATGACGTTGCCTATGTTCGCTTCGCAAGTGTCTACAAAACCTTCAAAGACATTCATGAATTTGTTGAGAGTCTCGAGACCACCCCAGAAGAACTTCCCCCTATTCCGAATAAAGATGTGAATGCATGATTGTTCCAAAACTTAGACGTCAATCGAGAGAGCTTGCCTTGCAGGTTCTTTTTCAACAAGAATTCTCACCCACGATGCCTTTTGCAGAGGCGCTAGAAAGGTTCCGAGTTTACCATCAAGCTCCCGCAGAGGTTTGGCAATATGCTGAAGTCTTGCTCAATGGAGTAAACTCACACAAAGACAGCCTTGATCAGACCTTGCAAGCCAATAGTGCCCACTGGAAGCTAGAGCGAATGGCCCTTGTTGAACTCAACATCATGAGAATAGCGGCCTTTGAGATCGTTCATATGGCAGATGAAGTACCTGGCAAAACAGCGATTAATGAGGCTGTTGAAGTCTCTAAAAAATATGGCTCCTCCGAGTCAGGCTCCTACGTCAATGGTGTGCTTGACCAGATCTTGAAAAGCCTGAACTAGAGAAGCCCGCTACCCCCTAGTCAAACCTGTTGCGCCGCAATCAGAGTTCTCTCACCACAATTTCTGGTGCCTAAGCCGATCAGTTTTGTTAGCGTTACCTTATGTCTATTAAGGTATTAACTAGTCCAAATGCGTTCTCATCAGGTGCCCAGTTGTGGATCACGCCCCAACCTGAGCACTCGCCATGGACCAAGCGCATTGACTGGTACTTGAACATGCAAATGCGCAGAGCTGAAAAGCACCAACACCGTGAGATTCATTCAGATCTCAAACAAACGCTGATAGAAAACGAACTCCCTGAGTTTGACTTTCCAGCAGACAAAAGTGCCCCACTTCTTATTGGCTGCCAGGGGCACCTTCCCGTGGAGGCCATCGTTCGGGTTCCGTTTTTAGACAAGCAAGCTGACTGGTTTGATGCCTTGAGAAAAATTTGGGCTGAATTGGAGCGCCCACAGGTTCGTCTATTCTTGCCCGACAACATGAATGTTGAACAAGTGAAGTCATTTTGGCCAGAAGAAGATCAGCATCTCGTCTCTATAGTTCCGTATTCTACAACCTTGGAGTAGCTGAGTGACAGACAGCCAAACCTTTACGGTATTCATTTTATCTGATGGCACCGGAGAAACTGCCACCTCGATGGTCAGAGCCGGCCTCGTGCAGTATCCAGAAAAAGATGTTCAGATCGTTCGCTGCAAAAACGTTAGAACTGAAGATCAAATTGAATCTCTAGTCGAAGAGGTATTCAGCAAACGGGGCTGCATCGTTCACACGATGGTAAGCCCTGAAATGCGAAACTCTTTGCTAGAGAAAGCCAGCGAAAAGGGCATCTTAACAGTCGACCTGATGGGACCAGTACTTACAGCCCTTGACGCTTACCTTGGCAATGAATCACGAAAATCAGAGGCCGGAATTCTGCGAACAGTTGATGAACGCTACTTCAAAAGAATCGAAGCCATTGAGTTTACTGTGAAACATGACGACGGAAAACTCACATCTGGCCTTGAAAAGGCCGACATTGTCCTGGTCGGCATCAGCCGTACCAGCAAGACCCCATTGAGTATATTTCTAAGCCACAAGGGCTGGAAGGTCGCTAATGTGCCTTTGGTCATTGGTACCCCTGTGCCTGAAGAACTGTTTGAAATTGATCAAAGAAAGATTGTTGGCCTCACAATAGATCACAGCTCGTTGTCGAGAATTCGTAAGAAACGACTTGAAAAATTTGGCCAAGACCCGGGCAGTGAGTACGCCAGTCTCGCTCACATTCAAAAAGAAATCGATTTTGCCAACGAGCTCTTCAAGAAGAACAAACGGTGGCCAGTTTTCGATGTTACTGATCGTGCTCTTGAAGAGACGGCTGCTGAAATTGTAAGACTAGTGGCTGCTCGTATTGAAATTCCTTATGGGGCCATGCTTTAACGAAAAAAGCCTTGGCTGAACCACCAAGGCCTCTTTGTCTAAATTATCTCAATTACCTCTGTTAGTGATTAAGAGCTTGTTGATGGAGAGCTCTGAAGAACACGTCGATCACTTGGTCTTGTGCTCTCTCTCTTCTAAAGTACATATTGACGTTAACAGCGTAGCGAACCTCTTCACACTGAATCATCTGCAAACGACCTGTTCGCACTTGTTTACGGATGGAATGTGCTGGCAAGAAACCCCAACCCAAGCCTGATTCAATCACTCTTTTCAAAGTTCCCACGTTGTCAGTCTCAAACGTTGGCGTAGGGTTAACCTTTTGTTCGCTAAACTTCTTCTCAAGCATCAAGCGAAACCCTGGGTACTTCTCGGTGAATGAAATGATCGGATGATTTGGCAGATCCTTAAGCTGAATTGAAGACGGCAAAGAGGTGTTCTTGCCAGATCCAACTAACCAGATTTCATCTTTAAACAAGAATTTTTTGTCGTAGTCTTGAAACTCGATACCGTACTCTGTTTTGAGGTCTGGCAAAATCACAACATCAATCTCACCTCGGCGCATCTCTGAGATGATCTTCTCTCCCGAACCATAAGTGAGTTTAATGTTGAGTTTAGAATTGTGCTTTAAGAACAAGCCAATGATCGGTGAAATGAGATAAAGCCCAAGTGAGTTCATGGTACCAATCTTTAAATCACCAGTAATCTCTTGCGAAATAGTCTGTATGGCTACCTCTGCTTGTTGCGTGAGATGCAAAATTCGCTTTGCATAGTCGTACAGAAGCTGACCTTGCAGAGTTGGCTTGATTTGCCGAACCCCTCTGACGAGCAGGTTCACACCCATCTCTTCTTCTAAGTTTCGAATTTGCTGACTGACCGCCGGCTGTGTAAGAAACAGCTTGTCTGCTGCTGCGGTCATACTACCTTCTGATAACACTGTACAAAACGTGGTGAGTTGCTGGAAATTCATTGATCCTCCCTAAGATCGACAGCGCGCAGTATAATATTTTTTTATGGATTCTGGAACTCTCAAGCTTTCGCATTCACCCTTTGCTGAAAATTCTCGTGTTTTCTTTGAAAGAAATCCTGGGATGAATTTGGAACCACCACACTATTTCCGTAAATTTTGTAAAATCGCAATTCACTAATGCCCAATTAGGCAGCTTTGAATCAGGAAGACCCCGTTAAAGGCCCGATCTTATTGGCTTTTAGATTCTTACATCGATATGACTTATACCCTGTAATAGGTAAACCTTGGTTGATAAATTTTGCTCAGAGTAAGATTCTCTCTCTGTCTCCGGGGGGGGAATAATGAAAAGTCTTCTATCGAAATCCATCACAGCGGCCTCATTGCTAGGGCTAACAGCTTGTGGTGTGGGTGCTGATTTAGGGCCTTTGACAGCTTTCGAAGCTCAGAAGTCAATAGCTCCAACGAATCAAGCCCAAGCCGAAAGCGAAATCGGCATCTACGGCTTGGCAGAGGCCGAGTTAGCTTCTGCTCTCGCCACGCACCCGAGTCTTCAGTACCGAGAAGTGAACAAGGCTCATGGTCTCTACACGCTGAAAGGTCTGAGTCGAGAGCAAGTGGAGCAACTGTTTCCAGATCATCTCACGATTCAAAATGACTTCGTTGCGAATCAGAATCTCAACCTAGATAAGAGCCCTCAGCTCTTGGCACAAGAGCTTATCGGCTCTGCTCGGTTTTCTGAAGTCGAGATCAAGCGAGAAAAACTGAATCGATGCAACTTTGATGACCCTAACAAACCGATTGTCAAACTCACCACAGAGGTTTCAGTTCTCGATCTCGATTCTGAGATTCAGCAACTTGAAGTGGGACAAAGAATTCAACTTGATGCTAACGGCTCTGAGCCCAATGCGAACCACGACTCGCCTGTTAAGATCGGCATGATCGTGCAGCCACCAACAGGATCAAAGGTTGAGGCGCAGGTGACCTTAGAGGGCAAGCTCGAGTTCACACTTGATTCAGTAGGAGTGTTCGAAGTTCTGACTATAGTGCAAGACGAGAGAGATGTTTGCGAAGTCAAAGTCAATCGATTTGGCGCTACCTCGAATGCCAAGTACGTCGGGCCAACGAAGAAAGCCACAGAGAACAATCTGGGTGAATTCAAACACCTTGTTGAACTGCAAGCACGAGCGGCTTGGGAGATCTCAACTGGTGAAGGAGTTGTAGTGGCTGTAGTCGACAGCGGCGTGAACTACAACCATCCGCACTTAAGAAACAATATTTTCATCAACGAAGGTGAAATTGCCGACAATGGCATCGATGACGACGGCAACGGAATGGTCGACGATCGCTATGGCTACGACCTTCATGACCAAGACCCATACGGCTTTGATGACTATGGTCACGGGTCTCACGTAGCGGGCCTCATTGCCTCTGAAACTTTCGGAATGGCGAAAGACGCCAAGATCATACCAGTGAAAGCTGGTGGTCTGACTGGTCTAGATCGCATGACACTCATCGGATCCGTGTTTTACGCGGCAGATGCTGGTGCTGAAATTATCAATATGTCTTTCGGTGCCTACGCTAGAGTGAATAGCTACAGATTTGTAATGGAGTACCTCGAAGAAAAAGGCGTTTTAGCAGTAGCAGCCTCTGGAAATGGTCACCCATCGACCGGCTTTGGGGTAAATATCGACACTATCGGCATGTACCCTGCCGCAGATCAAAGTGAAAACATTCTCTCGATTGCAGCAAAAGACTCTTTCAACATGCTATCGCCCTATTCAAACTACGGGGTTAACTCTGTAGACATGACTGCACCTGGTGGGCTTGGCCCCGACGACTTCATTATGTCGGCGACTGCTGAAAATGCCGAGGGAATCATGATTCAAGGTATGATGGGCACATCAATGGCAGCACCAATTGCGGCCGGAGTCGCGGCTCAAGTTCTGGCCATTGACCCAGACCTTTCGCCTGCTGAGGTGATCGAGATTCTTCAAGAGTCTGGCAAATCGGTAGAGGGCTTAGACAAATTTGTTAAAACAGGAAAGACACTCCAGGCTCTCGCTGCAGTGGAGTTGGCAGTACAGAAACTTCAGGCCAAGGGGGGAAGTCTAGAAATCGCTGAATTCTAGATCATGGCAGCTGAAGATTCTGTGCAGCGTGAAGCCTGTCTCAATTTGAGACAGGCTTTTATTTTTAGGGCCTTTGTCTGGCTTCTCTGCCATTCCAAGTCAAAAAATGAGACACTGTACTCTATAATAAGACATCGATTGATCTAGCGAAAGAGAACCACCTTGAAAACACTTTCATGTCTGTTAGTAGCAATGAGTTGCCTGATTGTATTGACCCCAGAGTCTTCTCATGCGGCTCGTTTTCATAATGCCTACACAAGCTTTGAACTTCCGCCAAATTGGAAGTGTCAACGAGAGCACACAGAAACTGTCTGCACGAGTCGCTACAGCAAAAAGTCAAAAGAGGCTATTATCATTCTGACTGCCAAAGAAGCTGGCCCCTCTGACAGTTACGCCAACTATCTCGCCTACCTAAAAGGGCCAAAAACAATTCTGACCAAAGCTGGTAAGCCAAATCAGTCTAAAGTTTTGCATGTTAAAGAAAGAAACATTGCCAACCACAAGTGGGTAGACGGTATGCAGTTGGGTAGTGAGGTTACCTCTTACTACACTCGCTACCTGGCTACCATGAAAGACCGAATTGCCATCTTGGTCACCTTTAGTGCACATCAAGCCCACTACACAAAATACTCTAAAGACTTCATTAGAGCGATTGAGTCTCTGAGAGTGGTTGCCACTAAAGATCTTCTGGCCAACCGACCCAACATGGCGACCGGTGTCTCGCAAGAAAACTTTGGCGCGCCCATGGGGAGCATGATCCCGTCAGGTCAAGATGTTGCAGAATTGCCAAACGAACCATCTGGTTTTCTTGGCATGAGTGCCTTTGAGCTTCTTGGTCTTTTCGCCCTCTTGCTTGGCTTAGGGCTTTACGCCTACTACAAGATGGGCATGAAACCCAAAAAGAAGAAAAAAACGGTCAAGAAGAAAGTAAAAAAGAAGAGAAAGAAAAAGGTTGAGCCTCCAATATGATTCTACAGCGATTTTTCATTCTTGTTTGCCTGCTAGGTAGCCCGCTGAGTTTGGCATTTGAAAATGAATTTTTAAAATTTGATCTACCGAAGTCATGGATTTGTGAACACAAACCACCGAACTGGGTGTGCTCCCCACAGAGCAGTAAAGATCAAACTGAAGCCATCGTAGTCGTATCAGCTAAGCAAGCTGGGCCAGAAGACAACCTGGGCAACTACCTGAAGCACTTGGGCCAACCCAAGATGCTCGCAATCAAAGAGGCAAAAGCTGCACCCCAACCTTCAAAAGTGATTCACGCAAAACAAAGGTTACTCGGCCCTCAGAAATGGGTTGAGGGCTTGCACTTAGGCAGCGAAGTTCGGAACTTCTACACTCTTTACTTGGCCACAAAGTCTCAGAACCTGTCGATACTAGTCTCACTTTCAGCAGACAAGGCGAAGGCTCGCAAATACAACAATGTATTTGCAAGAGTCGTAAAGTCGATTCGAGTGAAAAGGCTTAAGATGGAGTCTCGACGTGTTGTCGGTCAGCAAGGTGTTGCCGCCCCTGGAGAATATTCAAATGTTCAAGCTCCCATCCCGATGACCAGCTCTGGCCTGGTCGAAAGAGTTCTAGGCTCAAAACTGCTCACTTCACTGGTTTTTGCTTTTGCAATCATGATTATTGCGATCGTGTTCTTTGCATTTAAGTCCTAGGTCTAGAGCGGTAGACTTAGCGATCATCACTGCCTTGGGAGTCTGATACTCTAAAGAAGCCATGGCAGTAAAATCAAAAGTTCAGTTTCCAATCCGACTCAAACTCATTCTCTTATTGATTAGTGTGCCACTCGTATCTCTAAGTCTGTTTGCTTATTACACGTTGAGCCTGTTTAAAGAAGATAAACTTGCCTACGTATATGACTCGACTATGAAGATCGCCCAGGCCACAGCTCGACAGGTCGAAACTCATCTGGCAGCAGTTAAGAGGCAGAATTCAAAATTGCTCGATGAAGTCGCAATTCAAAAGCTTAGCTTCATCGACTCGAGTACCCGTCTTCTCGACGAGCTCAAATTTGTGGAGTTTGTCTACCTCTACCAGATCGACTCGAAAGGCATAACTGATCTTCGAGATAGTAAAATTAGGTTTCCAAGAGAGATCGAAAAAGTTGAGATCGAACCAGAGACCTTATCTTCAATTCTGAACACAGCCAAAGAGGGCCAGCTCGTACTACGTAAATATGAATTGAAGAAGAACTTTTATATCGCAGCCGAGGCAATTAAAACACTAAACCCCGACTTGTATCTTATTGTTCTTGTTGTTTTCAGGTCGAGCCCTCTCTATGAGACCTTCGCTCTCGCTGGCCAGTATCAAAAGTACATGATCTCGCTCGATGGAGATGTTCTTGTAACCCCGAGTATCTGGCCGGCTCCCCTTATACCACTCGAGGGTCATTCAGATGGTGTCTTCAAAAAGGTTGCTGCCAAGAGGTTTCCAGAGGGTGTCACAGAAATGAAGAACGAGAAACTGCCAACGGTACTGGTCGCTTACTCGACCATTCAAGACTGGGGTGTTCGGGTTATCACCACTGTGAACCAAGACCGAGCCTTTGCAAACTTAAACGCACTGATAAATCAGTCTGTGCTTTACGGGGCTGCAGCCATTTTACTGGTGATCTTCATTGGCTACCTAGTTTCTAGAGGCTTAACAGGCTCTTTGAACAAGCTCGTAAAGGCGACCGAAGACATCTCAAGAGGCGAATTTGATACCAAAGTGAATATAAAAACCTCTGACGAAGTCGGCTACCTTGCCAACAGAGTTGAATGGATGGCCGGCCAAGTTCACAAGCTCGTTAATGAAACAGCTGAAAAGTCGCGGCTCGAGAATGAAATTGAAACCGTTAAGCTTGTGCAAGATAAACTGATACCACCATGGGAAGTTTTAGAAAAAGACTTTCACCTATGCAGCTACATTGAACCGGCTGAGGTGTGTGGTGGTGATTGGTTTGACTACCACTTCACTGAAGACAAGGTTCGTGTGATTGTCGGGGATGCCACAGGTCACGGCGCCGGCCCAGCTATGCTGACAGCCGCAGCAAAGTCAGTCGGTCACTTGTGCATCACAGACATGTCAATGGACCCAGCAACGGCAATTGAGACCATGAATCGCGCAATCTACAGTGTGTCTCAAGGCTCCATTCAAATGACTTTATTCTTCGGTGAGATTGATCGCAAAACGGGTGTAGTTCGCTATGCAAATGCTGGTCACGAGTTTCCGATTGTGATCCCCAAAAAAGACAAGGTTAAGAAAAAAGACCTAGACTACTTTTTGTCTGATAGCTCTCAGCGCCTGGGCCAGTCTGCGGATGCCAAATATGAAAACAAAGAAGCCCAAATTCAACCTTTTGATCAAATTCTTTTCTTTACCGACGGCGTATTCGAAGTCTCAAACCCACTAGGAGAGGAACTCTCCGAAGGGAGCTTCTTAAGAACTCTCGCAAAGCTGTTTTCTGGTGAGGCAGGCGTTCAAAAGAAGCTCGGAGACCTCAATCGCGAGCTTCGTGATTTCAGGTCAGATACACCTCTCCCTGATGACGTCACCTTGGTAGCTTGCCAGTTCTTGCCGCAGCAAGAAGCTTAATCTGCGGGAGACTTGCAGCTCCTGAAAGCCCACCCAAAGCCGAAAAGGTTCACCCTGTATCTGTTTGAAACCCTGTTTTTTCAAGCAGTATTGCAGCAATTGCAACCTGATATTAACCTCAGTAGCATTTCACGAACCCAATTTCTCAAGATTAAACACTCAATGAAAAACCGCACCAAGATTCTCATTTTGGTGCGCGACTTCAGTTTAGATCATCCTGATTAAGTCCGAAACGTACATATAGATAAAGCGGAACGTGGACGGAATGAAAAGTAAACACACCAATTGCACGATATCATCTTTGCATTTTCTTAAAGGAAAATGTCTTGCCGTGTTGTGTGTTGCTCTTACCACGCTAACAGCTTGTACCAAAGATGGCCTCGAGGGCCTAGCCTCTAATGACTTCGGTTTAAACATCGCAATGGTTTCTGGTAACAGTCAGCTGGGCCAAGCAGACAAGCTTCTCGACGACCCACTCATCATTCAAGTCACCAGCCCAGACGGTCAGCCGGCAAATGGTATTGATGTTACCTTTCGTGAAATCTCTGAAACGGGAGTACTCATAACGTCTCCTAACGTCGTAACTGACAGCAGTGGGTTTGCGCAAACCAACATAAGATTGCCAGTTGTATTTGGTGAGGTCTCACGAATTCAGGCCTGTATTGAGGGCTCAGCAACTTGCCAAGTTTTCTTGGTCAATTCAGACGAAGAGAACAACAATTATCGCTTTGACCTCGAATCAACCAACGGTGACACAGAGGTCGCGGGTGTTGGCTTTGGCTTTCGCGTCTCAGTGATATTCACAGACACCAACTCAGTTGTTACCAGCTACGAAGAGACCGTAGACCTCGAGTGGACTTTCGTAACTTCTGATAGCTGGGGCGGCGTTAGCCCAACCCTGCTACCCTCTGTGCAATCTTGTACCTTTGTAGAAGGTGTCTGTGAGATCCCCGATGGTACGGTCACCCTAACCGATACCAGAACTGAAACCATTATTTTTATGGGAGATGGTAACGATGGGCTGATCGATGTGTTTGCACATGAGGTGACAGTTCTTGAATCTGCGGCATCTGATCTTGCTATCACCGATGGGCTGGGTGGACCAGACGCTGGAGCCACTGCAATCGTGGGCACACAGCTTTACACTACAGACTCGACTGATGAGACTTATTACGCAGCCATAACAGATGCCGTGGGTAACTATATTAGCGACATGACCACAGGCACATGGAGCTCAGCTGAACCTGAGATTGATAACAACTTGTCGACCAATACAGGTCAGTTTACCACGCTTTCTTTTCGAGATACCCTCCCTCACCCCGGCGGTGGTTACTTAACCGTGAACAGCCCACCCCATGGCATCGCTTCTACCGGTCTGTTGACGATTGACCCCGGTGACCCTGTTGGAGTAAATGTCATTCTGCCAGGGGGTTTGAGTGTGCCTGCAGGTGACGAAATTGACTTTGACCTTGAGGTTGTTGATGCCGATGGTAACCGAGTTGGCCCGCAATTCTCAGGCCCAGGTATTCAGGGTATTCATGACGTTGAGTTTAGCTTTCGTGATTACGTTACTGGCACTGCACCTGCTGGGGGTTCAATACCGACTTTCAACCGCAACTTTGTCAACCCCTACGGGGAAACCGTAACCATCTCACAGAACTTTACCGGTGGTTTAGCCTCTTCTTACAATGAAGATTTAATCTTCTGGGACGCCACCGCTGTGTCTCCTGTAATGGACATTCGAGTTTTCACTGACGACACACCATTTGCAAGCTTTTCACCGGCTGGGTCAGCTACCTTCACAGTCACTCTCAACTCTAGCATTTATGGAAACCTTCGACTCGGTCCCGGGGCAGATGCGGAGCCAGTGTGTAAGGGCGTTTACGAAGACGGTTATGGCCAGAGCAACTTCCGCCACTACCCCCTCCATCTCGACGGAACTTTCGACGAGGTTCTGAGCGGAAGCTTTGTATCAGGTCTAAGACCCAATTGCGTCGGCCTAGAGCGACAAGCGGGCTCAGGAGCAATCACAATTTATGCTTCTGTTGAGGACAAGGCCGGCAACTTTCTTGAAAATGTACCCGCAACTTACCTGGCCACGATGTCTGGTCGTTTAGCCTCAGGGTTTTTCGGTCAGTTCTCTCCAGAGGGCGCCTTAACGACTGCTGTGACCCTCACTCCTCTAACTGTAACTAACGGTGGCATAGGTGAGAGATGGTTCAACTTTGCATTCACTTACTCTGGCACCTACGGGACCATTACCGTTGACAACAATGCACTCGGGCAAATTGCTCCTGCTGATCTTTATGATTACAGACTAAGAGTAGACCCACCCACAAATTGGCCTCAAGCACTTGGGCCAAACGAAGCCCCTGCTGTCGGGACATTCAACTTACGAGTTTTACCAGTAGATCAATTTGGAAACCAGATCCCCGAAGCTGTGACCATTGGTAACCGGAATCTAAATGTGACTGTCAGCAACACTCCAGGGTCTTCTCCGGCCGGCACAAGCCCAGTCTTTCCAAGTACTTCTACTTTTTCTGCACTTTTTGAATTTGCAGCAGGCCAAGGTAATCGATTTAGTTGGTTTAATTTGAGGCTTCCAAGGGCCGGTGATGCCATCACTATCTCTGTACAAGATGTTGATGAACCCAGTTATCAAGACACAATGGTGATTCGCTCGGTGGCTGGTGAAGTTGACTCACTTCGCATTTACGATGGCGACACTATGATTAACGGTGGTACTGATATTACTAATGCCACAGTGTCTTTATCTACAGATGATCGTACCCAGTTCTTTGCGCAGGCTTTTGACAGTGAGTTGAACTTTCTCGACATTCTCTCTACCAGTGTCGACTGGGATGACTCTGGTAATGACTTTCCGATTGGCTCGAACTTACAGGCCATTGTGACTCCCGCTACTAATATTTTTGTTGAAGGAGATGTTCCCTCTGATGGTGTGATGCGAGCAACTTACACCTCTACAAGTGGAGACCTCACAGTCACCGCCAGCACTGGGCTTATCACTATCAGCCCAGGTGCTCCTGACTATATTGGAGTTAGCGTGCCCGGCACAGTTACCGCCGGGCAAACCTTTAGGCCAACATTGTCTGTGAGAGACGACAAACGAAATATTTGTACTCAGGTCAATGGCAGCTACTTCGTTGGCCTCGGCGTAAGGCAAATTAATGCCTCTAACCGCGAGAATAACTACTACACCAGCCCAGCTAGCGGCAACTTCACCTTTACAAACGGAGTTCATGCCCTTGGGACCTCTGACACTTTCGAGCTCTATTCAACACGAGGCACATTTCAAGTTACCGCTGGTATGAACGCTTTCAACCCACCAGACGGTATTGACGGTAGATCAAGCGGTATCGTTGTCGAAGAACTGCCTTTTGATCACATTCGCATAGACCCATCAGATAGCAACATGCTCTCTGGTGAAACAGCCTATGTGAATGTCTATTTAGAAGATTTCTACGCCAACGATATCACTGTAGACCCTGTGGCCTCTTACACTGTGACTTTTAATATCACAAGTAGCCTTGGTGACGAAGACTTGGTTGGCGCACAAGTGCTAGACAACCGCAATATAGGCAATTTCTCATCGCCAAATCAGACGCAAATTGTTGGTGACCTCGTCAACGGCCGTGCACGTCTAGAAGTCACGGGTACTGATGCTGGTGATATGACATTTGGCCTCGTGCAACCAGGCACACCTCTTCAGGGTCGGCCTGATATTATTAACTCGTTGACGATTGATCCACTACCTACGATCACGGCATTTCGATTTGTTCCGGGCTCGGCACCTCAGGCCGTCAACTCGACGATCAACCCATTATTTCCGTTTAAAGTTGAAATACTTGATGTCTATGGCAACCGAATTACAACTGAGAACTCTGAAACCGTGGCGCTTAGCCTTTCTGGCAATACCAACTCGCTTGGTAACTACACAGGTGCTCGCACCATGGATAGAGGTGAAGTTGAATTCGGCGATCTCACCTATACAGTCGAAGACACTTTTGTGATTACGGCTTACTTAGAGTCTGACCCGTCATTCTTTGCATCGGCTACTGTACAGACCCAGTTAGGCTCAGTGAACCGAAAGGTTCCAGTTTTGCCAGACCAAGCATTTGTAGAGGGTGCAGCAAGCTATGCCGCAGCTGTTACAGGCGTGCCGTTCTCAGGCACGGCAAGCGTAGCTGTAGGCACACCATTCACTGTGACTTTAAGAGCGGTTGATGACTCATTTAATACTGTCACGACCTACACAGCACCGGCTGTGCTGACTTCTTCTGACCCTTACTTAGAGATCACCAGCACATCGTCTGGCCAGTACCAAAACGGCGTTGCCTCGTTCTTGGTGACTCCAAGACAGCAGGGTGTACATACCATTAGCGCAGACTCTGGCTACATTAATGAGCCAAGTTACAGCTTTACAGTAACACCTGGCCCAGCCACACAACTTGTACCGATCCTACCTGGTCAGGCATTAAATGAAGGTGCACCTGATTTAACGACGGCGATCGGTGGAGGAGCTATCACCCAGGTTGCGGGAAGCCCCTATTCTGTGACGGTGATCGCCACAGACGATTATTACAACCAAATCTCTGGCTACACACACCCTGACATATCTCTAACACTGAACACTGACCCTGCAGCGCCAGCTATCGCGAACCAGGCCATAACCTCTGGCGGTCAAACCACATTCAGCGTTACCAATTATTTGGCGATACCGAACCACAATTTCACAGCCGACAATGCTTCAGGTGTAAATCTGACTGCGAATATTTCAGAGTCGCAACCTGTACAAGCGGCAGCTGCAAACCAATACATTGCGGTGTTTGATGGGCAAACCTACGACCCTGGTCAGACCTCTGGAGACTATGCCTCGGCCGTAGTAAACAGCCCAAGCTTTATTAGCACTGACGACACCCTTCCGCTCAAAATCAGGGCTGTTGACACCTTCTTTAACACTGACACGAGCTATTCGGGTGCAGTAACTGTCACCACTGTTGATGATCTGAGAGACACAGACCCCGGCGCAGGAAATTTTGATGAAGGTATCTATGACATCACTCTGAGCCCTGTTCTAGCTGGTAACGTGCAAACAATCACAATCGTTGCACCAGCTGCACTGAGCTCAAATACTCCATCGACTTACAATGTGAGCACAGGTGCCAAAACGCATTTACTCGTGTTGTTTGATGACTATCAAACACTTGAAGAAGGGCACCTCAGCCTTGGTGGTGCCGTGAGCGACCTAGGCGTGCAGACTGTAGCCGCAGGGGTGACCTTACCTATCACCGTATATGCCACAGACTCTGAGTACAATATCATCAACGATGATTCGACAAGCATATCGGTGACACCTAGCCAGACAAAGTCGAGTCTGTCATTCCGAGCTCCTACAAGTTCAAATACACTGAGCGACGGCACAGCCACTTACAACCTCAGAACCTTTCTTGTGGGCTCTGGCTACAATGTTTCGGTGGCAGGAGCCGGGTATGCCGGAACACCTTCGGTCAACTATGCCATTAGCCAAGGGCCGGGCCAAAAGCTATTAGTTGTGATGCCAGGTCAGTCTTTCGACCCAGGTCATGAGAGCGCTTCGGATGCAGCGAGTGGCACCCCATTCACACAAACTCAAGGTAGCAACTACACACTGCAAGTTGATGTTCACGCCACTGACAACTTCTTCAACCAGCTGCCCACAGCGACTGATCTGGTGACTTTGAATGCACCAAACTCAAATGTGACCTCAACAAACCCTGTGAATCTCAGTGGTGGAGCAAGAACTTTTGATCTTTACTTTACATCTTCGGGCACAAGCCAAACTATGAATGCCACGGCTAGTGGCTTTACCTCAGTGCCATCTAAAGCCTACAATGTTTTAGACCCGCTGTTAGACCCAACACTAGCCCTTTCAGATCCAAATACATCTAACGCGGTCTACATAAGGCAAAACACTGTGGCACTTGCCATCACCAACGACACCACCGCCTCTTACTGGTGTGTCACTGAAACAGCAGGTAGACCCTCAAGCGGTACCAACGATAGAGCCAACTGTGTGGGTGGTCAGGGCTCAGACAACAACTGGCACACGACACGCCCGACCAGCTTTACAACCACGTCGACTCAAGGCTTAAAAAATATTTATGTTTGGACAGCAGATGCGGCAAACAATGTGAACCAAAATGCAGAGCTTGGCACGATAACACTAGATTCTATCAAACCTGCAGACCCATCAAGTATCCTAGTCGAAAACCCTCTCGACCCTGCAAGTGGTTTCACAAACGTAGCAGTCGTCGATTTGAGCGTGAACCTTTCTGTCGACACTACCGAGTATTGCTGGCTTGAGCTTCCTGATTCTGTGGCTCCAAGCCCTCCAAGTTACAACAACTCATGCTGGCAAACTAAACCTGGCTCGTTTCCGGTGAGTATTACCCTCAGTGGCCCAGGCAATAAAGACATTCATGTTTTCTCAAAAGATATCGCTCAAAACGTTTCAAACAACTCTGACAAGTACGACATTTGGTATGACAACGCGAACCCGAACTTTGGTGGCAGCCCGATACTGGGAGCCAAAGGCGGCTCTGACCTCATCGCCAATGAGTGGCTCGGTAACACCGATATACCAACAATTGAATGGTCATCAGCCACTGATGCGACACCTGTGACTTACGAAGTGTTGATTAGAAATGCCAGTCTCACAAACGTCTGTGGCACAGCCACTGTGACTGGCAATCAACATACCTTCTCTGGCTGCAACTTGACTCACGGAGACACCTACACAGTTGAGATTACGGCAATTGACTCTGCCGGCAACAGCGCGACCGCCGGCAACAATGGTTTTTCTTTCGAGGTCGACACGGTAGCGCCTGCAGCTGGCTTTGATGTATCAGGTCTTGATGGTGGCTCAGATACCACTGTTGATGAATGGCTAACAGATGTCTTGAACGATCCCGAAATCACCTGGACCGATACTACTGGAGAAGATGAATACGGGGTTGCGATTCTGTTCGACAACAATGCTGTAGCTTGTGCTGAGGTAACCGTGACCGCTGGTACTACGAATTTTGATGGCTTTACTGGCTGTAGCCTACTAGACAATACGCCTTACAAAGTGCGCCTAACAGCCTACGACAATGCAGGTAACGCCACCCCTGCCGACAACTCACCTTACGAGTTTGATACCGCTCGTGGCATTGACAACTTTCTTGTGGTCGTTAATGACGCAAGCGTCGTCGCTGGTGAAGCATTCACCATCTCTGTGATTGCAAGGCGAGCCAACAACGAAGTCGCTGAGTCATATATAGGCTCTCACACTGTTACAATCGCAACTAATGGTGCCGCTGGTGCCGACCTTTGTGCTTCAGCCATCAACCCATTGGTTGAATTGCCTCCTCTAAGTCTGTTCTTCTCGCTTGGGCGATCTACCACAGGTAACATGAAATTGAAGTCTGCAGCTACCAACACATTTGTCACGGCCACAGATGAATCAGGTTACACCGGTAACAGTGGCGTTTTTACCGTCAGTGCTGACTCTGCTTTCTGTACACAAATCGAAGACGCTGCTGGTGGAAATCAGACTGAAGTCACAGCTGATAGCTACAGTATAGACGCGACTGCCACATACTACGCAAGCCAGTACGACCGCTGGGGTAACTACCTCGGGCCAGACTCGGTGAACTGGATTGGCTATGATTCAGTTGCCGACGCACCTTTTCCTGATACAGCTACTGCATCAACCACACTTGTTGGAGCTAAAGCTGGCTCGGGCGTCTTGTCGATCTCTGGGGGAGCCTCTGGAGCTAGTGCGAATATCAGTGTTGGTACAGGGAGCACCAATTGGAACACTGGTAGCACTGATGCTTACGGACGCTCTCGCTTAGGCAATAACAACATTGGGGCGCTGTTTTACTGGGATACCAGCACCAACACTTCAACAACCTGGAGAACGACATCAGGGCCGAGTTGGTACTCTGAGTCGTCGAGCGCAAACCGAGGTGACAAAGACAGATTCCCCGAGCGAGTTATGCTTGTGGGCACAGCATCTGGTCTCGATATCGTAGATCTCACAAATTACACGCTGTTTATGCGCTTTCAACGATCTAGCGATTACGCTATCGATGCGAACCTCGGCTCTATCACGTCGATCTTTGCAAACAACGGTAAAGTTTTTGTTGGTATGTCGAATGGCCTCATGATTTTAGACTTTGTAACAGACCAAATCTACAAACTGACATCTACGAATCGATTCCTATCGAATCGCAACCTCTCTCAGAGAAACTCAAGCGGAGTGTTTAGCGTTAACACCACCTACCCCGCCCTGTCGAACAACGGTGTTAAAGCCCTTCATGGTGATACCATCTCGAGTGTAGACTATTTGGCAATTGGCCATGGAGCTGGGGTCGATCTACTGCGAGTCTCTGGCACCACTACCAAATACGCTGACTCTGGGGCCAATGAGGTTGTCGATGTGTATTTAGCCTCTAACAGCCGGCTTTACTATCTTGAGGAAAACTCTGGGGTTCGTCGGGCCGACTTAAGCTTGCCTCTATCTGCAAATTTCAGTGAGAGCCGAACCTACAGCAAATCGTCGGCCGCCGCTTTGGTTAGCTTAGAACTCAACAGCATGCATATTGCTGAGGGCTCGTCTGCTGCACAGACCGGTCGCAATCAAATTTTGGTGGGCACCGATAGAGGCCTCACTGTTCTGAATGAGCACGACACTTTTGGGTCATCTACGGCTAACTCTTTTGGAATAATCGGAACAGGATACCTACCTTTCTCAGACTATTTGGCGCTTGAGTCAGCTCAGAGTGAATACCTGACTTTGGCTGACGGTGCTGGTCTTTCAGGCGAATCGGAAGCTACTATTGAACTCAGGTTCAGACCCTCTTCTTCACCTAACTCAAGTATCTTGTTTGAAAAAGGTGATGTGACCTCAGAAAATGGTGCCACTCGATTGCGCTTCGATGGATCTGGCTTTCTCACCTTCGAAATTAGGCACAATGGAACGCTCTACAGTGTGCAGAGTAGCAGTAGCTCATGGAACACCTATCAGTGGTACCATGTGGCGGCCGTTGTTTCTTCATCTTCGATTTCACTCTACGTCGATGGTAGTCGCGACGATCAAGACTCTAGCATGAACTTTGCCTCACCTACCCTAAGCTTCAGTAGCTCTGCATCGTCACTTGCTGGTAACGCCTCTGGTTCACATTTTAACGGGAACATCGATGAATTCAGAGTGTCGAAATCTGCAAGATACTCTGGTGGAGGTTTCGTTGTAGATCCATCAGCTTTTACGAGTGACGGCGACACTGTCCACCTGTTACATTTTAATGGCAATCTGAATCACTCAGATAGTGGTGCTCAACAAAACGCAGCTGCAGCAGGTAACCCTGGCTATTCTGCAGGCCTATTTAGCGGCACTGTTGAGGTTTTCCAGGCAGTTAAGGCTGTTAGCGCCTCAAACGAGAGCTCTGCAATCATCAGTAGCTCAACTGCCTATCATAAGGTCACAAGCCTAGAGACAAGCTCTCCTAGCGAATCTATAGATGCAAGTCTGCTAGGTATAGGGGCACTAGAGGTATTTCATGTGGACAGCCAAGACAACTTTGACAGTGCCGTTGGTAGAAGCTCTGGTCTTCACCTAAAACGCGAGTAGGCTAATTGCTAATTGCTAATTGCTAATTGCTAATTGCTAATTGCTAATTGCTAATTGCTAATTGCTAATTGCTAATTGCAGACTGCTGGAAGAGTCTTGTACTGATCAACTAATTTTTGTAGTTGAAACTGTTCTTGAGAGGTTTTTGCTGTCTGCATCAACTTTTCAACCAAAGGCATATTCTTTTTCGAGTCCATACGAAGAAGCGAACTAACCAGCTTCTTCACACCTCTAGTCTCTAACTCTTTGTAAGACAAATAATTCTGAACAATTTTGTCTATTGCTTTAGGGCAGCCCACGATCAATGAATCAATCAACGCCGATTGAATGTACCAAACCTTGTCTGGCCTCAAATGTGAGTAAACTCTCTTTTCTGACTCAAATTCGGAGGCTCTCTTTGCCAAGGTCAGTACCACATCAGACGCTACAGATCTTTCCAAAACCTTAAATTTAAAACTGCTAAGTAAAGTCTCAAAGTTTTGCCTAGGCTCAACATTATTTTGCAATAGAAACAAACGCGCCTTTTGCCAATACAAATTGTTCTGAGATTCTGCCTGTTTCAAGAAATAAGCTTTTGAAGCCTTCTTATCGTCACCAGCCTTGTACAAAGCTTCATGAACAGGAAAAGCTCTTAGTGGATCTGTAGCTTCTAATGCCTCGGCCAACTCCCGGAGCCTCGGATCTCCCAGATAGCCTTGAGCCAAAAACCTAAGGTAAGTTTGGCTCTCACCCTCAGGCACCCTGTCTCTATAATACTCAATGACTTGGCTGTGATCTTCAGGCAGGGAGCTAAGCGCAATCACCTGAAAACCAAGAGCTCGAATGGTTTTGTTTTCGCTCTCTAGCCAGGCGCGCGCCAACTCGAAAGCTCTTCGGTGTTGCTTTTTAGCTAGCCTAAGAACACTCGTTCTTTTTTCAAAAACGCCCAGGCTAGAGTCATTCAGTACTGCCAAATCTCTCTGATGTTGTTCAGAGGCCCCTATCGATTGCCCTGGAAACCGATTCCAAAGTCCAACAGCTCCAAAGAGCACAATTGTAACCCCAACAGCAAACAAAACCATTTGCCCCCAGGTCAACTTTTGGCTCATTGAGCAGATTCCTTGTTGCTGACTTTTTGCTTTGAAACGATCTTGATAACCACCCGCCGATTTTTTTCTCTATTCTCAGGAATCAGTTTACCATACTCGTCATAAAGTGGAACTACAGGTCGAGTATCAGCAAAACCAACCGCCACAAGCCTCTTTGGATCAAAGCCAAACTTCACGAACTGCCTAACCACCGAAGAGGCTCTCGCCGAAGAAAGCTCCCAATTTGACGGATACTGAGGTGTTTTGATCGGCAAATCGTCTGTGTAACCCTCAACTCGCACTTCTGCCTCGCGTATGTGTACCGACACAATCTCAATAATGGTTTTTAGCTTTGTTTTTATCACTGGTAAAATCTCAGCACTCCCCAACTCAAAAAACATACCACTACGGAACACTATCTCAATACCCTCGTCATCGGGCTGAACCTCTACAAATCTCAATTCTGCATTTGAATCACGAAAATCTTTGAGATCTTTTTCTAGAGCTTCGTACTGGGGCACAAATGATCCACCAAAGGCTTTAGCCATCGAGTTTTTTACCTGTTCGCGCTCAATAGCGTTGTTCACTGAGGCAAAAGCATACATCAAGACGAAAAAGCCAAATAAAAGTGTCATCAAATCTGAATACGACAAGAGCCAAATTTCTTCTCCGCCGTCTTCTTCTTCCTCGTGGTGATGCAGATGTTTTAGTGACATGACTAGCTACCTACAGCTTCTTTCCAATCAATTCTCTCTGATGGCAATAGAAATGAATTGAGCTCTTCCGTCATAATGATTTTGTTCTTGCGCTGCCCGGCCAATAGCACACCCTCAAGAATGATCGTGTTCTTGACTAGCACCTCTTTTGCACCTTCAGTAAGATTCTCTGCAATAGGCAGCACCACTAAGTTGGCAAAAGCAATTCCGTAAAGAGTTGCAACCATCGCAATGGCCATGGCTGGCCCGACATTGTCTTCCGCACCTGGCTGCCCGAGCGTCTGAAGCAATGCAATCATTCCCAAGACCGCACCCATCAGACCCATGGCTGGTGGATACTTACCAAGAGCTTTAAACTTCTTAGCGTCATCACTGTAACGAGCGAAAATTGTCTCGATTCTTTGCTGCATTACTTTTCTGAATGTCTCGTGATCCATATAGTCTTCAAGAAGGGCTGTAATACACTCTTTCAGAAAGGGATCCTTGAATGAATCGACAAGAGAAGCTGCGTCTTGCGGATTCTTTCTGTAGGCCTCAGCAAAGGCCAAAATGTCTTTAATTAAACCGATATTTTCGCTTTTGCGGTTACGCATCACTCGGTAATAAAAAACCCGAAGCATAGTTGTAATTCTGTCGAGCTGAAATGAAATAGCTGCGACCGACAAGGTACCGCCAAAAACTATAAGAGCGGCGTGCCAGTCTAAAAATGCAGAGACATTATCACTGGCAGTGAACACCGAGCCAAAAAAGACTAAGCCCGCAAGCAAAAATGCCAGTACCGAATAAATGTTCACAACTTCTCCCTACTTAGAAGTATGCCGTTGCTCCAATCAGGACTTTAATCACTAAGCTGCTAACAGCAATACTTGAGATTGGTACTCCTGAACTCACTCCTACTATGGCTTCAATACCAGTCGACTTTGTCATTTGATAAATCACACCACCACTTCCACCAAGCTCGACTAGGTTGGCTTCGGCAGATAATGACTCAGTGACCTGTTCAATTTTGACATTGGCCAGCCCAACATCACCTTGAACGTAATATCGCCATTTAGGCACTATTGAAAATGTGAGCTCATCACCAAGTGACTCGAGGTAGCGACCTTGAGAGAAAATATAGCGCTTGTAGCCTAACCCCATGTAGAAGTACGACAACTCACCCGTCGACTGGTCGCCCAGAATTGTAGCTCGAGTGACATAGCTTGACTGATTATCTGCGAAATACTCAAATTCAAGATCCATTGAAGTCACTGCTGAAAAGTCACCACTGACTTCACCTTCACTGGTTGAACCAGAGAAGTTACCTTGAATGAGACCACTGCGGAAATGGGCCTGAAGTGCAGGAGTGTCTGCAGCGGCAAAGCCAGTCGCACTCATCAAAATGAATAAGAAAAAAGCCTTAAGCTGCAGCACTTGGTCCCCCAGAGCTAGCCACTTGCCCTGCCCAGCTTTCAATCTGAGGCAGAATCTCGTCAACAACCTCTGGACTTCTTCGCAACTCAGCCCTGATGTCATCTAAGAAGCTTTGCCAGTATTTTTGACTTGATCTCGATATCAAAGAGGCCTTGTTAGCGTCTGCCTGAATCTCATCAAGCTCAGCCTGCAAGACTTCTTGAGCTCGACCACCACCTATAACTTTTTGCAGCAGGACTCGGCTCTCATCTTGAGCTGAGTAAAGAAGCTCGGCCCTTTGCACCAAGCTTCTTTTGTTCAAGACAGCAGTTAATATGTCTTTAGGAACATATTGAACTAACTGGCTTGGCAAGAACTCTCGTGCGATTTCAATCAGCTTGTCTTTACCGGCTAGCATTCCAATACTTTCAAAGACAGAGGCTTCTTTGAGATAGCCAACTTCCAACAATAGATCTGGAGCCATTTCGAGAAAAACTGTTTCTGAACCCGAACGCTCTTGTCTTATAGCAGTTAAGGTTTCTTTTAGAGATCTTCCAAGTGATTGAATCTCGTCATGACTTGGCTCGCTTGAATTCATTGCCAAACCTTTTACAGAGTTGGCATCTAGTCGCTTCACAATCTTTGCAATAGTAAGCGACGGCAGGTAATGCATAAAGAGCTTCGCCAAACGACCATTGCGTTCAATACATAGTGCCGCCTCTTCAGAATTGATCGACTGAATCATCTCTTTCACATCGACATCTGCAACCGAAATCGGAAACACGGCCTCACCTGATAGAGAATCGGCAACATAGTTGTCGATGACATGAATAGGGTGCCTCATCGGGTGCTTGTGAATAATCGAGTTCCAGACTTTTCTCTCTGAGTCTGAAAGTGCCTGTCGCACGTTCGACAGGTAGCGAATCGGCAAACTACGCGAAACAGCGTACAGAGCTTCAGGTGCTCGCTCGTCTTTCGATCTCAACCACTTCTTAATCTGGAAGGCAACAGCTTCAGGCTCGGTCTCAGCTAAGTTTTTGACCTGCTCAAGACCGCCTATAAAGGCGCCCATCTCAGTGGCCTCAACAAGGGCGTTTGATTCGCCATCTCTAGAAACTTCACCAGTCTGTGATCTATCAAGACGATCTTGCATAGAGACTTCCATTTGACGTCTTGAAATAGTCTCATCTAAGTCTAAACGCTTTTCTTGCAGCGACAAAAAGTTTCTACCTAAGAAACTCGCCACCATAGCCATCAAGATCATCACAACAACAAGTGCGATCGGGCCGGCAAGATCTAGTAACAGGCTCTTAGAGCTCTTGTTCTCTTCAGCCTGTCGTATCAAGTTCTCGGCTTTTTTATCAAACTCTGCTTGCAGCTTTTCACTAGCCGACTGCACGAAGTCTTTCGCAACCTGGTTTTCAAAGGCAACCTTCATCGGCTTGACTACTACAAATGGGTCCACAGGCGTCGACTTCCGAGCAATGAGATTTGTCACTTCTTCAACTGATTGCTTCTGTTCAGGAGTCACTTTCTCTTCATCAACTCGAATATCAATTAGTATTGAATCGACCATCTCATCAAAACTGACATCGAGACCTACAACCTCTTGCGGCTCTTCTTCTACAGTCTCTTTTATTGGCCAATAGCCGACCTTAGGAAGTGGAATCAGATCATTCAATTCTGCTGGACTAGGGTTTTCAATCGGCCTCACGGGGCGCTGAGCCCGTCGCCGTACTCTACTTACTTTTGGTAGTGGTTTTAACCGTACACCTACATTAATAATATAGGCTGACTTCGGCAGAATAGGCTCTAAGTTCATTTGTATTTTAGATTCAAGATGCTTTTCCAAGTCGACTCGCTGTTTTTCAAACAAGTAACTCACCTGCGGGTTAGCAAGTGCTGAAGAGAAAAACATTAAGAGTAAGGGGAGTAAACGCATCATTGCACCTGCCCCCTTTGCTCAACCCCTAGAAGCTTCTCGAGGTAGCGTTTCATATTCAGTATCTGCAGATTCTCAGGATGAATCTTGAGGGCAACGCTGTATTCATCGAGTGCCTGTTGATAGTTTTTACCCAAGAACGCTATTCCGCCCTGCAACTCGTAAAGTACAGACAGGTTCGGGTACTCTTCTTTCAGGCTACTAATTCTCTTCGTCGCCTCTTCTCTTCTGCCAACATGTATTAATCGCTTGATTTCAAAAACTTGATCAATGATCGTATTGGTTTCATAAATACGAGCCACTTTGGTCTCTTGCTCTTTGATTAACTCAGCTTGTATAGCAGCCGGGCTTCTCATGTCTCGGCCTTCACTGTCGACACCTTGGGCTACTGGTAGCGGTTGCAGTTGTGTTCTGATCTCGATGTCTTCTGAGATTCTCAGCCCCGGAAGATAAACTTGCTTGTCTACGAATCCTTCCTTCTTGATTTCGAGCACCAAACCCTTGCCTGTGTCGCGATTAGAAATCACTTGGTCTAGTGGTCTTTGCAAAGGGGTCTTGCCGATGCTTTCAGAATTAGATTGACCAACTGCGCGCAAAAACACCTCGGCACCCTCTTGGTCTGACACCAAATAGAGATTGCCTGTTGAGCATCCCATACTAATCATTGCGATTATGAGTATCAGAACTTCTCTGATCTGACTTCGTTTTCTCATGTTGAACCGATCGGCTAGCTCTATATAAAAGGTTAAGCTTCTCTAACCCGACTAGATTTATTCTAGACACAGGTCTCCCCGACCTAGACCACGTGACGCTAACAATACTATTATTTGGTCCAAGTCAGTACAATGAAAGGGCATGGACTACCTGTCGTCATTCACTCGAAAAGAGCTCATTTTACTCGGTATTAATCTCGCATTGTTTGCTGCCGTTACCCTCACCCTTGTGTTCTACGATGTGTTGTTTGAGAGTGATCTTGTTAACGAAGAGAATTCTATCGCTATCGCCAAAAAGGTCGCTGGCCGACCTGTCCGAAGACTTGCAATGGGCTTTACTTTTCGACCTCTAAGAGCCGGATATTTCCTTGCGAACGGAGACCGAGTTTTCACTTCACCCAGGTCTTCACTGACTGTGAAATTTGAGAACGATTCTATTATTCGAATTGCCGCGAACTCCCTTGTAGACATTCGTGTCATTGAGGGCACAATTGACCTCTTTATCGCTAATGGTGAGGTATCAGGAAGCTTAACTAAAGAGGCTAAACTTGAAATTCATAACAACCAAGAGTCTATGAAAATCTTAGCTGAATCGGCGACTACCTTTAGCGTCAGTCAGTACACTGACACTGGGCTCACTCTCACTGAATACAAAACCGGGCTCACTGCACGCAAAAGAAAGCAAACCAGTGGGTCTAGCTCAAAGCCTAGAGAGAAACCAGCACAGTACAAAAGAAAGCAAGACACTGCCACTAACAAGATCACCGGCAGTGGCTCAGAGCAGGCTCCTGACTACCGAGGAGACGGCAACTACAATATTCAAGGTCAGATACTCTCAATCGATGAGACGCTAGATGTGAAGGAGGCTGCTTATAACTACGCTTTGCCCTACCCAGGTGATCAAACTGTTTTTCTTTACTCAAAGCCAAGTCGCATTCCTATCATACTTAAGAAAAAGTGCCTAAAGGCCTGCGAGGTCAAAGTCGAGGCGACCAATGGTACAACTTTGCTAAGAAAGTTTAGTGCCGGTCAAACTCCGTTCTTAGCTCTTAAATTCGATGAGGGTACCAACACCAAAGTCCGCTGGACCCTGATAATACGGGACACTCCGCCTGAAACTGGACTCTTTTTCATACAGCCATACTCCGAGAAGACATTACAAGAAGGAATTTTGTCCGAAAAAAACATTGAGGTTTTGGATTGAAAACTAGCAAAGTCACAGTATTAATTAGCGCGGTCTCCTCTTCGACCATGCTTACAAGCTTGGCAACAGGCAGCTACCTTTTTGCCTTTAGCCAGTTTATGATCTTTTGCATATCTCTGTATTGGCTTCTTGAACAAACCGAAACCAAACACGCTCTGGCTGTGGCCAACAGCTTCTCCGAGAGTGAAAACAAATTTGAAAATGAGCTTACTGATGAGCCACAAGCGCCCTCCACTTTTGAAGAAGTCACTAAGGCCTTTACCAACAAAGACATGCAGTTTGAAGATGACAATTTCGGCTCGCCGATGGCTCTTAATTTTCAACTGTCGAACTTTCCAGTTTTAGTCGACAAACACCTTGAGTCTCGAGAGCAACAGCCTCCTCAACAGATTAAAGCCAAGATCTTGATGTTAGAGCTAGAACCAGCTCAGATGAGAGGCAGTCTGCTGAACATTGTCGACTCTTTCTATGCTCAACACCACACAAACAAAGAAGAAAGGGTTCTGCTTTTGCTCGATTCTAGTAGGGCTAGCCTGCTTAAGAATTCTCTCAGCCAATATCTAAATGGGAAGATTAGTTTCAGAGAGACTGTATGTGATAACATTCTTCACAACTTAGATGTAGTACCAAGCCTAGGGCTTGGCAACAGCCTAAAGCAAGACTCTTCACAGTTCGAAATTTTCATTAATTCTGTGCAAAACCAGTATGACAGAGTGATTGTCGCCTGCTCAAATGACAAGGCCAAAGAGTTCCGCAAGATTCTCGCCAAAGCCAAAAGAGCCACACAACAGACGATCAACTCAACGGAAGCTTCTGCATAGTTGAGAGGCTAATCTAATCTAATCTAATCTAATCTAATCTAATCTAATCTAATCTAATCTAATCTAATCTAATCTAATCTAATCTAGAAGTTTGCTCCCACTGTAAACCGATAAGCAAGGCCTTTGATCTAACCTTTTTCAAGCTACAATACCTCAAGCAACAAACTTCATAGATATAACGACACAATCGCATCAGCCGTTTTCTCACAAAAAAAGGAGAGCCAAAGCTCCCCTTCAAATGCACCACCTATAAAACTGCAATAGCCAGAGGCAACTGCAGTTAGTTCAAAGCTTTCTTATAAGGCAGAACACTGACCTCACCTATATCTTTCAACTGGCTCATGACTTCTTTTTTAGACGAGTAAACCAGAACTTTCATGTTTTCAGTATCAAAGTGCTTCTTAATCACGTCATTAACATCTGACATCGAAATCTTATCGATAGTAGAAATGTAGTCTTTCAGGTAATCGTCAGAAATTCCATAAAAGCGCAGATAGAGTAAGTTCTGCACCAAGGCCTCTGGCGTTTCAATAGAGCGCGGAAAACTGCCTTTTAACAAGTTTTTCGCATCTTCCACTTCTTGCTTAGTCACACCTTTATCACGAAAGTTTTTAATCACATCAAGGGTCTCATTGATGGTCTCCTTCACCTTCTCGTGCCTTGTAAAAGTCGACACCATGAAAGGCCCCTCTTCCTTGCGCGCATCAAAGCGAGAGTAAATAGAGTATGTCAAACCCTTCTCAGCTCTTATCTTGTCGACAAGTCGGCTCTTAAAAGCCCCACCAAGAATGGTGTTAGCAACCCTAAGCTTTAAGAAATCTGGGTGTTTTCTTGAGATCCCAACTCCACCAAAACGAATCTGCGATTGCTTAAGGTCAGTCTTGTCAATAAGTCGAATACTCAAGCCCTTGACCTCAGGAAACCCAGGAACATCAACTTGAGGCACATCCCTCTTCGCCCAATCCTTAAATTTTGCCTCAAGACTTTTCTTTACGACGTTTGGATCAAAATTTCCGACCACAGCCAAGTGCGCATTGTTCGGCCGAAAATGACCTAGGTACTGCCGGATAATATGCCTTTTCTTCATTTTCTTAATGTCTTTAACGCTACCTGTTGTAGGTGAACCGTATGGGTGATCACCGTACAGATAATCGCTCATAGCCAGCCCAATAAACGACGACGGCTCATCAACCGCCTGCTGCAATTTTGCGAGTGTCAGAGATTTCATTTTTCGAATCTCTTTCATCGAGAAGGCAGGCTGAGTCACGACCTCAGCAAAGTTGTCTAAGATCTGCTCTTTGTGAAAAGCCAGACCTGATGCTGTCACAGTCGTGAAATCGTTCGACACACTTGCACTAAAGCTCGCACCAATTTGGTCGAAGCTCTCAGCAATCTGCTCAGCAGACCTCTTAGAGGTTCCTCGCTCTAGCGTTTTCGCAACCATGCGAGAGACACCCTTTTGGCCGTCAGGGTCAGAGGCACTTCCACTCTTTATCAGCAATATGACCGAAAAATAGGGAAGACTGTCATCTTTCATCATCAGAAGAGGTAGGCCATTACTCAATGCCGTTTCTTCAAACTTCTTTATCTCGACATTTTTATTGAGAGAAGTCGTAGCACAGCTCACAAGCAAAAAAGCCATCGCCGAGACAAAAATGACACTTAGTTTTTTGAGATTAACAGACATTCTTATGCTCCCTCTTGCTCTTTAGTCTTAGGCAGAACTCTCAGAACCGATCTCTGCGCAGGTTTCAAATATTGCTCAGCTGCTTTTTGAACGTCTTCAACAGTTACGCTCTGATACATCTCTAAGTCTTTGAAAAGCATCTTGTAGTCACCAAAAAGAATCTCATTAATAGCGATGGCATTCGCCTTTCCGTGTACGGTTTTCAAACCAGATACGTAGTCTGCCATGATTTGATTTTTTGCCTTCTGAAGTTCTTTTTCACTGACTGGTTTAGTGCGCAACTTGTACAGCTCTGAAAAGATGATCTTTTCGGCACGTTCACGGTTCTGACCCGGCCGCATAGCCCCAGAAACTTGAAAAATACCCGGCTCTTTTGGTGTGTAGTTAAATGCCGAAACACGACTCATCAACTGAGTGCCGTAAACCAAACGCTTAACCAATCGACTTGAATCGCCTGTTCCCAAAATGTTTGCTGCTATATCAAGAGTGTATGCGTCTTTTTCTCCAGCTTTTGGGCCTTTGTAGACGATTGCCATAGTCGCCGACTGGACATCTTTTTTGAAAGTTGCATTCCTTTGTCCTTTTTGCCCCGGCTCATCTTCACCCTTTTTGCCTGGAAGCTTCTGAGCTGGGATATTGCCATAATACTTTTTAACCAAGCGCATGGCTCTATCAGCATCAATGTCACCTGCTATGACAACGACGGCGTTATTTGGCGAATAGTGAACTTTATAGAAGTCTTTTAAGTCATCAATTGTGGCTGCGTTAAGATCTCTCATATAGCCGATCACAGGCCATCGGTAAGGGTGTACCTTGAACACTGTTGAGAAAATCTGCTGCCACAAAAAACCCATAACAGAGTTGTCGACACGAAAGCGTCTTTCTTCTTTAACAACCTCTCGCTCACTCTTAATCTCTTTCGGATCAAACACCAAGTTGCGCATGCGGTCTGACTCAATATCAATAGCCAGCTCGAGCTTGTCTGGCGGAAGCTTGAAGTAATAACCCGTGTAATCCTTAGTAGTGAAAGCATTGTTGACCCCACCATTCGCCTGAATCAAGCGATCGAAGTCATCACCCTTGTATTTCTTCGTACCTTTAAACATGAGGTGCTCGAAAAAGTGGGCAAGGCCTGTACGACCTGGAGTTTCATCGCGAGAACCAACTCGAAACCACTGGTGAAATGCCATTACAGGTACAGAGTGATCTTCATGAACAATCACTGTGAGACCGTTTGGCAATGTTTCTTTTTTTACTTCAAATTTAATGAGCTCACCAAAGTTTTCTGGAACATTTGCCTTTGCCCAAAAACTTGCAAGAGCTATAACTAAGAAGAGAATTCTCAAAGCTGACTCCTTGTTTGAAACGCTAGATTGCGTGATCAGAAGCCAAACAAATATGCCAGACTTCTCCGCAAAAGCTATTGTCTTAAGGGGTCTACATGTGTGTCAATGCCTTGATTATTGAATTAGGAAATCTGAGAAATAGACGTTTTGAACAACACCTTTATCTAAGAAACCGTTGAGCTGGGTAATGATCTGGTTCTTTAACTGCAACTTACCTTGAACAGTTTCGATATCGTCAAAAGTCTTTCTGTTGAGTAGTTGAACAACGCGGTCACGGGCCTGTGCACCTAACTGCACAGCCTCCTCAAAGCCTTGCGCATCAAGCAACTCAAGACTCATTTGAATTCGAACTAGACGACGTGGAGTGCCATTAAGGTTGGTATTGAAAGGGTCCAGGTCGAACATCACCGGCCCCTCTGAGAGCTTCTCCTCAAATGCGGCCAGCTCTCGTTTAGCCATCTCCTCACTGGTGATCTCGTGTGTTGCGCCTAGAGTGCTGCTGTAGACCAGGTACACTCCCCCACCTAGTACTGCGAGGTTCACCACGGCAAAGACTAAGGTCAAAAGACCTGCTAAGCTTTTCTTGGGTCCCTGTTCTGCATCTTGTTTTTTGTCATCTGCCATACTCAATTTATCGGTATCCAGACCTGAGTCTTAAGACCTTTAGCTATCTGAAGGGTCTAGTTTTTGTTAAGGCACAGCTATCGGTTGCGCGTTATGTTTCAGGTTGAAACAAAAGCCATCCCAGCTCCAAGAAACAGCTCAACATTGACTTTTGACCAGCCGAGAAATTTAATGATGCGCATGTGGAAGATGACTATATTGTCTTGTGTTCTGTTCGCCGGAGCCTCTACTTTTGCAGACGAAGTGGCAGAGGCCGTATTGTCTGAAGTGCCCGCTCCTGTAAAAAATGAGCAAGGCAAAATCGTCAGCCAAGAGAACAAGGTCACTGAAAAAGAAGAACAAAAGGTGAAAGACCTCGAAGAAGACGAGATCAAGAAGCCTGACCCTATCGCGATTCAACCACCCAAGGGCATGATCCCCTCAGGCCTCGTGCAAATGGGCGAAGGCTCTTACTTTTCAAAATATGCCTTTCTTTTAGACAAAAGCACACGAACCCTCACTATATGGCAGAACACTGAAGATGGTCCGAAGCTTGTCGAGGCACACCCAGCTGACATGGGCCGACGCTCAGGTGACAAGCAAGTGCTCGGAGACCGCAAAACTCCAGAGGGCATTTATTTCTTTCGCACCATTCACGAAGCTGAAATGCTCAACTACGATGAATACGGCTCTAGAGCCTACACGATGGATTACCCGAACCTATTTGATGTGAGAGCCAAAAAAACAGGCTCAGGCATTTGGCTTCATGCTGTACCTAACAAGAAAAGCCTGTATCGCGGCTCAAGAGGCTGCGTGGTGGTGCGCGACAAGATCATCACTGCTTTAGGCAAATATGTAGAACCCAATAAGACTCCGATCGTTGTCGAAAAGCAGGTCGAGTACATCTCTCAAAAGAAATACAAAGCTAAACGACGTGAGCTCTTGGATTGGCTACATGCATGGAAAAAATCATGGGAAGCAAAAGACCTGAATAAGTACATGACTTATTACTCTGCCGACTTCGATTCGCTAAAGATGAACAAGGCTCAGTGGCGACAGTATAAAGACACATTGAACAGCAAATACGAGTTCATCAGAGTGGATGTCGCGAAACCAGCCGTATTTACCCACAATGGCCGAATGATTGTGCGGTTTCTTCAAGGCTATGCCTCTAATGTGAACTCTGACTTTGGCGAAAAAGTGCTTTACGCCAAGAAGAACGATGATGGGCAATTTGAAATTATAGCTGAAAAGTGGTCAGAGCTACCTCAAACTATGATTGCCCTTCTTGGAAAAGAAGAAGGCGGCGGCCAGTCGTCGACCGCTAAACAATTCTGAAGTCGGTCTCTAGCGGAACTATCGAACTATCGAACTATCGAACTATCGAACTATCGAACTATCGAACTATCGAAAACCTAGCCCTCTACCAAACTTAGACAAAGAACTTTAAACGCACCGGCTCAGCACCCTCCACTATCAGGGCCCTTTACCTTTTTAAAAATTGACGTAGAGAT
>JABSOQ010000138.1 GCA_013216195.1 Bdellovibrionales bacterium | reverse complement strand
GGTCAGGTCAGAGGCTGTTGGCGCAACTATCAATCGGCAACTTTCATTTTGCTCACTCTGACCTAAGTGGTCTTTCAATTTTTGAAGAGGCTCAATACCAAGGCGTTAGAGCTGCCAAGCTTTGTCTAAATGGCATTCGGGGCCAAGCTTGAGACAGCCCTGGCTTCACAGTGCAAAGTTTGATTCAGGGTTGATATTGCTGCCGCCATTTGTTGCGACATTCATGGTTGTACTGCTTCAGTTCAGTACTTTCAATTTTGAGGCAGTGCCTGTTTGGGCCTGGGTTCTGTTCGTCTTGTTTATCGATGTAGCTCATGTATACAGCACCCTTTACCGGACTTACTTTGACAAAGAGGAGTTCGAGAATAGGCGAGAACTATACACCATGGTGCCTATGGTGGCCTTTTTGGGTTCACTTTTGTTACACACAGTCAGTTCGGATTGGTTTTGGAGAGTCTTAGCCTATATGGCGGTGTTTCACTTCGTAAGACAGCAGTATGGTTTTATGATGCTTTACCGAAGAGTAGAAAAGTCAGCAGAATGGACCCGTTGGCTCGACCGTTCGGTGATCTATTTGGCTACGATTTACCCAATTCTCTATTGGCATACTCACATGCCAAGGCAGTTCAATTGGTTTGTTGAAGGTGACTTTGTATCTTTGCCTTGGCCAGAGATTTCGGGTGTGGCATTTGCTTTTTATCTTTTGATTCTCTTTTGTTATGGGCTGAAAGAAATTTGGTATGGTTTTAAAACTGGTTTTTGGAACGTGCCTAAGAACCTAGTTCTGTCAGGTACAGCCTTGTCTTGGTACGTTGGGATTGTTTGGCTTGATGCTGATATGGCCTTCACGGTCACCAATGTTGTAACACATGGTTTGCCCTACGTTGCCTTGATTTGGGTTTACACAGAAAAAGCGCGCGAGGAGAGTCGAGTGTGGCCAAGCTTTATTTTTGGTAAAGCGAGATCATTGTCTCTTCAAGTGGTGTTCTTTTATGGTCTCTTGCTTGGTTTGGCCTATGTCGAAGAGGGGTTTTGGGATGCTTTCATTTGGCGAGAGCACGATGTGGTTTTTCCAGCCTTTCAGGCTCTGCCTTTTTTAACAGATGAAGTGCTTAAATCAGCGGCTGTGGCTTTGTTGATATTGCCACAGCTCACTCACTACATTCTAGATGGCTTCATTTGGAGAGTGAGAGAGATGCAGCAGTCAGGACAGCTTTGATTCCTACATGTGGCCAACTTTCACCATGATAACCGTTTCTTCGTCTGTGAATGGAAAGTGTTGAGAGTTATGAGGGCTTCTTAGCTACGTGCCCTTTGGATAGCTGCCGTGTTCGTCTTTGAAGGTTCCTGAGAGAACAAAAATTTCTTCTCCACCTAGATGCCTATGAGGCTGAAACCTTTCTCCTGCGGGCCATTTGACCAAGGCCGTATTTTGGCCAGCGTGCTGATGAAGGGGCATCACCTGCAGGCCGCCTTGTCCTTGAAGCCAATCAGTCGAGTTGGTATCAATCACGACTCTTTCAGAGTCACCCTCCGCAAACTGATTAAGCTTAACAAAGATCACACAGCCAGTTTCACTGAATGGGCTATGAGAACTGCCAGGGGGGTTACGAATATATGTTCCGGCAGGGTAGCGACCCTTTTCATCTGCAAACTCACCCTCTAGTACAAAGATCTCTTCGCCATATGGGTGGGAGTGCGGCTGAAACTTCGAGTTTGGCTCGTACTTTACCACACTGGTGACTTGTCCAGATTCAGGTTTTTCTCTCTCAAGTAATTTGCGCAACACTTGAGGGTTTGGTGAGGGTACCCACTCCATATCAGCAGTCTCGTAGCTGAGCTTGATTTCACGGTTCATATTGAAAGGTAGCTTTTGGTCCGTGTTGACTCCTTTGGCCCTCGGGCCCCTGATATCACCAAGATGTTTCCATTATAGCCTATGTCAAGCTGGTGGATGATAGCTAGTTACTATGATGCGTTAGTCTCAAGCTCTATATGAGCCTTCTAATCTACAGTGGTTCAGAAATGCTTTCCGCATAAAAACTACATTCGATGAGTTCTCGCCCAATTCCTTCAAGCTTTTTTGGATTTTGCTGCATATTCGAATCGGGGAAAAAATGGGGGGAATACGATGTTAAAGCACGTCATGCTACGGCTTTTGCTAGTTTTGGGCTTCTTGGTTGCTCTTGGTTTAACTGCTAGCTACGCGAATGCTGAGCGAGTTGGTGATGAGCCTCAGGCTGTAACCGAATTAGGTGTCGCACTTGGTGTACGCGGCGAAGCTAGCTTTAGTAAGCAGGCTGTTGTTGAGGCAATCAATTCGCTACCAAATCACTTGTTTGGCTTAGTTAACAATTCTGGTTTTGAGATTCTGGTTACCGAGTTGGTGATTGAAGAATTGCCTGGCGAAGGCCGTATCTTTATAGACCCAAGAACAGGCTTACCCTCTGCAGTGAAAGCCTCTCCAGTGTTCAATGATTGGGGCAGTGTTGTCGGAGTTGATGTGACTTTGCCGCCAGAGGGTGTTGCCTTTAGATCTACTAACGGTTTGATATCGTCCCATTATTCAATTGCCGTTCATGAGGCTAGGCATGCCCATCAGATTTCTTTAGGGCTGTTCGGCACTCACACTGACTTGCCAGATCTTGTGGCTGCAGAGAACGATGCTCAAAAAATAGAAAATATGATCACCGGGCATGATCTATCGTACTTTGAAAACAAGCATGGCGATGGAGCCTCGTTTTTTGATGTTATAGGTGACATCAAGCAAAGAAAAACGGCCGAGAGCAATAGCTCTCAGCCGAAAGGGAGAACAACAAACCACTAACGTCTTAATTCACTCGGAGGTGAGCTTTGATAGCATTGCAGCGAAAGTCTCGGACTGACTTTACACTCCATCCACCAGTTCGCTCATTGCCATAACGGCCCTTCAAGTTATTTCTATTTGGCGGAATCTTAGACATGATTCCACCAGAATTGTCTTCGACTCCAAATAGATGCCCTGCCTCATGTTGGGCACCACGATTATTGATCGCTTTTTTTGCTGCCATGATATTCGAATTGATATTGCCTTTTCCGTCGGTCAAATGATCATTGCCTCTCGAGGTGATAATGACCTCTTTGAAAGCGCCTATATGAAAGGTTTTGGGGTCAGCGTCTTCGGTTTTAGATTTGTGATTGTTTCGTGCGGGTGAGAGCACCTGTTTGACTCGACGATCAAATGTGTCGATACCCTTCAGGTAGCGATAAGCCGGCACATACTTTCGCTTGGTTGCGTTGCTTCGAAACTTTGTGAACTCTTTATTTTTACCTTTATGTTTGCCCATCAAGACCACATCGACGTCATCAGCGAGTCGAGTTGGTCCGCAGAGAGGAACCTGTGGGTCACAGTGTTCATTGTATGTGTTAATCCACCAAGCAATTTGCTTGTGCCACTTGTTAGCGACTTTCTTGGTTATTCGAGTCTTGTTGGTGTAATAAAACCGGTACTTGATCATATGGCAGGCGGCTGCGGGTGCCACTGTGGTTGTGGCTATTGGTTTTTTACTGCCACCACTCACAGCGATTTCTGATCCAGGTTCAGCTTCAATCACTTTGTCTTTCTCACCTGGGTCAGCAAAAGTTAGCGAACTTAACAGAATCATTATAAGTAATTTCATTTTTGCCTCCCTAATACACAAGTTGAAACGACTCTGAAACAAAGTCTCTTGGGTCGTCAGTGGGTTGAAAGTTAAGATTGGTCTTGCCGAAACTGTGATGAAGCTCAGCCGCTTCTGGAGTAGAGCCAGGTGCTATCAAGCTAGACAACTTCACCCTATAGCTTATGCCTTGTTGTAGTGGGCCTTTAACTGGCAGACCACTGACGCTATCTACGAACTCAATAGTCTGTTGTTGATCGGCACAAGTGATTTGTATTTGATTTATCAGTGCGAGATTTTGGTAATCATTCATTAGTCTTTGATAGTCGGTAGATAAGCCATGATCTTGGCTCTTGATTGCTGCCGAGTACTCTGTCAGTACAGACATGATCTCATGGCGAGTATTTTGATAGGTGGCAAATTGCTTTTCTATAACCTCAAGCTGTAAGGGGAGTGCGTACATGTAAAATCCGTCATGCAATATCGAGTTGGCGATTGAGGCAAGTGTCTGCGCGTTTGAGTCGTAAAGACCGCGATCATTGATGTGGCTCCATTCTTTTTGAACGCTCAAACGCAAACTTGACTGCTGGTCTTGATAGCGATCATTCATGATTTGGTCTTTGAGTTGGTGCAGTTTCTGATACACAGCTCTGCCATCAGTCACCTTTTGTCCCCAACAGGCAACTTGACCCCAGGCCATTGGGCCTGCCGACCAGCATAACAAACTTAACAAAATTCTCTGAAACATCCTTGTACCCCGCCTTTTTAGGAAGTTGGTTTGAGGTGCATTAAGTCACCGGCAATAGATAATTACAAAACTAGTGCCAACAATAGCTTTGGGCGCGATCTTGATTACTGATTACTGATTACTGATTACTGATTACTGATTACTGATTACTGATTACTGATTACTGATTACTGATTACTGAATAGGTAATCGATTTTCAGCTATCTCTATCAGTTTGAAGTTGTCGAACTCATGTTTGCGGGCCTCGACCGAGTTTCTGTACATTTGGTAAGCTGGCAAGAACTTTCGAATATACTGCTCGGCTTGCTTGTCAGTCATGCCAGATTTGCCAGAGGCTCTCATGTTTTGTTCAGCCTCGATTCGCCATTTGACAGTAAATTGTGGGTCTACGGGCTTGATGTAAAGAAAGCTTCTAAACAATGAATAGAGAAACTCATATCGTTTCAATTGGTCATTGATCTCATTCAAGTTGGAGTCTGCGATGGCGGCGGCTTTGGGTTGAAAACCGAGAAACCAACCTTCTAACAGAATCAACTGTTGATCTGTTTTGGCCAGTCTCCATTGATCTTTGGGCACTCGGTCTCCCAGCCCAGAAAACTGAGACTTGTCATATGTAGGTAGCCCGACTTCAGCGCCCTTAGCGAGAGCCTCGAGAGTGTCGCTCAAAAGATTCAAATCATGTGTTCCGGGGTAACCTCTTTGCATGAGGTAAGGGTTGGAGCTTTTTTCTGACAGAGCCTGTTGATCGACTCGTGGCAGGTAGAAATCATCTATAGATAAACTCAGGGTTTTGATCTCGGCAGAGTTGAAGTGATTTACCAAGTGCTTTGTGAGAGTTGTCTTACCAGCACCTTGAGGGGCAGAAATGCAAACCATCAACGGGTTTGGTTGAGAGGTGAGCTGGCATTTTATCCACTCAATAATAACATTATAAAAGTTAGATTTTTGTGATTCTACATCATCACCATACATTGCGCTTCTTCCATCAGCATAATCATATAGTCTTTTACTGATCGTTCAAGAAGTTCGGCTTCCTCGTCTCGGTCATCCGCGCAAATGCTCCAGTTGTAACCTTGGTTCAAGGCTACAAACTCGTTAAGCCAATTGATTTTACTAGGGTCAGCTTGAATCAGTTCTTCTGAAAACTCGTTGTTAGCATAAGATGTATCCATACAGCTTTCACTTCGTGCACCCAGCGCCCCGACCATATAAGGGCGGGGCCCAAGTTGGTTGATCAACATGAGCGAAGCATCTTCAGGTGAATGGGTCTCAAATACAGGTGCAGCGTCTGTTAGTATTAAGATGCCTACGGCTGACCCAGGTGAGTTGCCACTTGGTGCGAGGGCTAATCTTTGTGGGAGTGTCTCGAGCACCGATGAGTAGGTTTTTTCTCGCGAGTCTGAGTTTAGCATTGTCGTGTAGTAAAATGCCGGATCCCAAGAGTTATAGGCAATCCGCCGCCTTATGATTTCTTTGCCGTTTGGGGTGTCTTTGGTGACCCAGGCGGGTTGATCTTTACCTCGAACAATTTCACCGCCTTTGGCGAACTCTGTTTCGTAGGTCAAGTTGTTGACGAGCACCTCGTAGTCTCCGCATTTGGCTTTGAGCTCATCTGTGATCCAGCCAGCCATATCTGCGAGTTGGTTTCGATGTGTCGTCATAGAGGCGCTCATGTCGACATACACTAGTAGAGTCACCTTGGGGCCCCCAAGCGCCCAGGTAGCTTGTGAAATCATCAAAATGCAAAGCCATACAGGCCAGATTCTGCAATTCAAGTTAATCCCCTCAGATTCAAAGTGAGCCTAGGGATATCAACTGAACAGCTTATGTGCCTGAGTTATCTGCGTTTTGAATTGGAGAAAGAAATATTTTTACCCAAAAGGCTTCGCTCCATTAGAGGGCGTCGTGAGTAGCAATTACCGACAGTTATATAAGGCTTTTTCTTGCCGGTTACACACAAAAAACCCGAGCTCTGCTTGGCTCGGGTCTTCCTTGCGGTCCACTGAGTGAACCACATTTGCGATTATGCGATTTCGAACTAATCGAGATCGTTAAGTTTTGTATAAGAGCGAAAACCAACGGTCATGCTACCTGAGTTTACAGAGTATGAGATCGGGCTTGTGGCCTGAACCATCACTGTACAGCTATACTCTGAGCCGTCTTTTTTGCGAGTTGCCGTTTTGCTGGCATCAGCAAGCACCTCTATCGTTTCGTTTACTTCATCTACATCGAGGTCGACAACGACTTGAGCGAAAACACTGGTACCATCAAAAAACTCACAGTGTGCAGCTTGATAGTACTCACCGTCGTCGGTGATCTTGATACGTGAATAGATTGTAGCAGAGCCGCTGATTTGCGATTGGCCTTCGAACAATCCATAAACAGAATCAGGTGTGCTCAACGCCTGGATATCTACCACTTCTTCATCAAAAATTGTCTTTTGTTTGCTTTTCCCACCACTGTTTTCATTTTCAGGGGCACATGCTGCCAAGCCTAAAAGTAACGAACACAATAGAACTTGAGTTAGCTTCTTCATTCTAAACCTACCTTTTGGTTCCCTTTTTGTTTGAAGGGGGGTTCTAGGGTATTTGACTTTACGCATCAAAAGCGCTTTGGCTCGAAGAAACGATTACATTTGATGATTGAAAGGCACATTGCATTTTGTGGGCTCAGCTTGAATCTAAAATGCCAAATCGATTTATCTACAATTAGAGGCTTAACTTACCTCTTTCAGTGACCAAGGTTTTGCCAGGAAAGAAGCGCTGTAAACAGGTTTTTAGACAGCGCTTCTGAGGGCTCTCGCAAAGGGGAGGGCGCTCTCGCGCGGCCCTTTAGCTGTTGGCAAGATTTTGTGCCCCTAGAGGGAGGGCGCAGGGCAGCCTAAGCTGCCCCAGTTATTGACTCGATCAGACCCAAATCAAACGAAGTTGCCTTCAGAATTTTAGCTGGTTGTAGAGGTAGACCATTTCAATTGCTGTACGGTGCGCTCTTTGAATCTGATTGGCAGCTGCACTATGTCCACCTTCAATAGTTTCATAGTAGTGAACCTTGTGGCCTTGGTCTGACATCTTTGCCACCATCTTGCGGGCATGACCAGGGTGAACACGATCGTCTTTGGTGCTCGTAATAAACAGCGCTTCGGGGTAGCTCTTGTCTGCAAATACGTTTTGGTAAGGGGAGTACTTTAAGATCGCATTTCGTTCTTTTTCGTTTTCAACTGAGCCGTATTCGCCAACCCAGCTAGCACCAGCAAGAAGTTTATGAAACCTTACCATGTCGAGTAGTGGTACTTGGCAAATGATACCTTTATACAGTTCTGGTCTTTGAACTAATACGGCCCCAACTAGAAGGCCACCGTTCGAGCCGCCTTTGATTGCGAGCTTTTCAGGGTTTGTAATTTTACGGGCGATCAAGTCTTCAGATACCGCTATGAAGTCATCATATGCAAGCTGACGACTCGTTTTCAGGGCTGCTTGATGCCACTTGGGGCCAAATTCCCCGCCACCTCGAATGTTGGCGAGAACATAAACCCCTCCTTTTGCCAGCCAGGTTTTACCAATGGTTGAAGAATGATAAGGCTTCATTGAGATCTCGAAGCCGCCATAGCCGTATTGCAAAGTGGGGTGTGAGCCATCAAGCTTTAAACCCTTCTTATGAACAATAAAGTAGGGAACTTGTGTGCCATCTCGGCTGGTTGCAAAAAACTGTTTAGTCTCAAACTGTTTGCCGTCAAAGCGAGCCGGCTGGCTTTTGCGTTTTACGGGTGGGCTGAGTGGGGTTGCCAGCTCATACAGGGTTCGGGGTTGGGTGAAGCTCTCATAGCTAAAGTAAGTGACATCTGTTTGGGCATTTGTCGAAATATTATTAATAACTCCACCTTCAGGAAACTGAAGCGTCTGCTGACTCCACTTGCCGTCTCTGAACTCACTGTAGATGACTTTGCCCATAACATTTTCAGAAAGGTTTAAAAACAGACCGCTCTTACTTCGCGTCACGTAATTTACCGTTGCTTTCGAGTTTGGTTCATACACGAGTGAGTAGTTAGTGAATTGGCCACTGTTGTTAAACTCAGATAGCGAAACGCTAATGACTGAGCCAGCTTTGAAGTCATTCCATTTTGATCTCAAGCTAAGAACAAGTTGATCACCGATGACACTTGAAATTTCAGAGTCCTCTGGTACGGGTAGCTCTTTGAGTTGCATGTTTTGGCTTAACAAGTACTTCTTAGAGCTAAAAAAACTAGTGTAGTTTGTGACAAAGCTGGTTTTGCCCTCGGGCGTAAGAAACACTGAAGAAGATACGCTCACATCTTTACTTGTTCCTTGGTAAACCAATTTAGCCTGTGAAAGAGGGGTTCCGCGCTTCCAGAGTTTGACCATTGCAGGGTAGCCCGAATCGGTAAGGCTACCTTCGCCGAAATCTGTGCCAACGAGTAGGTGATCTTTGTCGTACCAAGAGTAGTTTGATTTGGCCTGTGGTAGCTCAAAGCCCTGTGTTACGAAGGCCTTTGCCTGGGTATCGAATTCACGAATCACTGAGGCGTCGGTTCCACCCTTTGACAATCGAACTAGGCAAAGCCGGTATGTAGGGGCGAGACACTTACTGCCTTTGTAAACCCAGTTTTCGCCTTCTTTTTCACTGAGCTTGTCGACATCAAGTACGACCTCCCAATTTGGGCTTTTCTTTTTGTAGCTTTTTCGAGTTGTTCGCCTCCAGACCCCACGCACATTCTTTTTGTCTCTCCAGAAGTTGTTAATGAATCGTCCGTTAAACCTGGGCAGAGCAATGCGGTCGTCAGCAGTGTAGATCTCAAGAAGCTCTTTCTTGAGGGGCTCGAAGCGTGTGTCTTTTGTCACAAGGTTCATCGTCTGCTTGTTTTTTTCACGAACCCAAGAGAGTTGCTTTTCGCCTTCGATTTCCTCAAGCCAAATAAAATTGTCTGCCGGAATCTTCGTGCTACTTTGGCAGCCCAAAAGTAAGGTAGAACACAGTGCAATAGCTGCAGATACAAACTTCATTTTTTCCTCCCCAAATGAAAAGCCTTCTCTCTTCGGCATGCTTGTACCAATTCAAAGAGACCTATGGCAAATTGAATTATGGCGTCTAAAAAGCAGTTTTCACTTGAGTACTTCTGTGAGCCCCTCATGGAGAATCCATCTTACTTTTCAAAGCGAATGTTTGGTGGTCTGGCGATATACTGCAATGATTTGATGGTCTTCGTTATTACTGAATCTCCTGGTGAAAACGAGTGGAAGGGCCAGGCTTTTGACTTTGACGTATGGAACTGTGGTCTAGTGTGTAC
>JABSOQ010000137.1 GCA_013216195.1 Bdellovibrionales bacterium | reverse complement strand
CAAAATATCTTCAGACCCTTCACTTTGATCTTTTCCAGTCTGATCAGAGTCAGAGTTCTCGTCGGTACCCTGCTCGGCACCATTAGCCTCTTCTTTGCCAGATTGGGAATCTGCTGAATCTGTTGGATCAACTTTCTCACTGTCAGCAGTTTCTTTTTCACCAGAGGTTGAAGGCTGCTTGTCCTCAACCGGGTTTTGAAACATTTGATCCATCATCTCTTTATCTGATACTGGCTCGTTTTGTGATGCCTCTGTGGATTCGCTCTTGCCACTCTCTTGTAGCGATTGATCTGACTCAGTAGGCTCTGACAAATCACTAGGCGACTGCGACTGTTCTCCGCTTACTGAATCATTTCCTGAAGTCTGAGAGGGTTCTCTTGCTGGCTGACTCTCACTTCGTTCAGCCTGCTTTTCTGGATCAAAAAGCTTGTTAACAAACTCGTTAAAATCGATCTCTCCATTAGAAGATGGCTCACCCAAGTCACTGAGAGCGTCTGACGGTTTTGTAGTTTGATCACCATCGGCCAGAGGAGTATCGGCGAAATTCTCAGGTTGTGCCTCATTTGAGTTAGAAGTGTTAGCTTGAGAGTCGTTGTCTTCACCAATGGCCGGAGCAGCATCTTCAAGAGGTTGCCCGGCTTCGTGTGATTGCTCAAGCCCAGATGCTTCTTCAGCTGTGGTTTCGGCAACCTCACTACTGTCATTTTGCGAGGGCTGCTCCTCATCAACATCAGTCGTTAGCCCCAAAGATTCCCGAATAGCTTCAGACAAACTTGTTTCAGAAACCTCTGGTTCATAAATCTCTGCATCTGGCTGAGTGCCGAGATCGCTTAGCGTTTGTACCCTCTCACTAACCGTTTCATCTAACTCTCTTATACGGTCGTAAAGAATTTTGTGACCCTCAAGCGCCTTTCGATCGAAGGGCGATGAAACATCTAGCTGCTCCAACGCTGTTTTAGCTTCAGCTTCAATTTGG
Organism: Bdellovibrionales bacterium; assembly: GCA_013216195.1. Classification (GTDB taxonomy): domain Bacteria; phylum Bdellovibrionota; class Bdellovibrionia; order Bdellovibrionales; family UBA1609; genus JABSOQ01. Next base: position 8,814 of record JABSOQ010000137.1, on the reverse strand, counting down.
GCCCTTAGTAGTTCCACTTGGTCATTCAATTGCTTGAGCTCAGCTAAAGTTGCTGGTTCTGAATTCTCAAGAGAACTGACAGCTGCAAAGTCGTCTTCGAATCTATGATTCAACTCAGCAATCAGGTCATCTAAACCTTTTCTCACATTTGAAATGTCTAGGTCCAGGGGGGGCAGCTTTTCAAAGCCCTCTTCAAGAGAAGTGCCTGCAAGCTCACTTGAGCAGCTTTTATCATCGTTTGCTGCAAAAGTAGCTGAAGAGCAGACGATCGCCCCCATAACCACTAGAACCTTAGTCTGTCTGACCCAAGACAAATTCATACTGAACACCCCAGCCCTAATGCCTACTGAACCTGCTCGTCTGAGCTATCATCTTCTCTTGGCTGCTGTGGCTTGCCAACAAGCTCTTCAAGCTCTCGCTGAGTCTGCTCAATCAAGTCTTTTTGCTCGGTGATCTTCTGGCTCAGAGCCCGAATCTCTTCACTAGGCTGAGCTAAAACCTCTATGACATATCGGTGTGCTTGCGTCTCATCTTCACGGTAGCTGCTTACTCCGACGGGAACTCCTGCTGCAGCGAATTGCACAATCACGCCGTTTCCATCGCCTTTGAATGCATCACCCATGTCTAACACTTCACCTGCTTCGACATCAAAAATAGCAAATCTTGGCTGGTCCTTCTCGCCTCTCAATGTCGCAACCGCAATACTCATATCAGGGTCAAGGTTCAAATCTACTAACTGAACTTGCGAATCTCCAGTCAGATTCAGGTTGTGATCTAGCTCAAACACAGAAACATTCTTCTTTGCTTGCCAGTCCCACTTCCACAAAGCCCACTTATCACCATCTTTTGATGTCGTGATGATTTCACCACTTTCACTGATTCCTGAAAGATAAAACAAATTCGTGGCTGAGAAATAGTTGTGCAGCTCCTCGATCTCTAAGACTCCAGATTCAACATCTAGTCTGGCTGCCTTTCTATTGAACTTATCGATCATATAAAACTTTGTGCCAACAAGCCTCGTTTCGAACTGACCATGTGCCCACACGCTCCAGAAGTTTGCGACCTGATACCCACTATTTTTATCATACGTTGTTCCGTTGAAACGAATCTCATTCAACTCCGACTCAACATACTCTGCCTCTGAAGAGGCCCGATGAAGAATAGCCATACGGTCAACAGCCAAACCCACTGAGGCACCTGTCTCGGAATCGAAACCCCTCAAAATGTTTTCATCATCCTGCCAAGTCGTCCTCGAGCTTTTGTCTGACAGATTAAGAACAATGTCTGACCTATCAGTGTGCACTACAATCTCGTTGTCGCTTTTTGCGCTTACACTGTTAATCTGATTAAACGTCGAATTAGCAAGATTGCTAAGATTCCCATGCTCGGTCAGCTTGAGGTGACCATTTTCAAGTTTTTGTGAGTAAACAACTTTTTGTGAGGCATCATAAGATCCGACGGTTCCATCAGGATAAAGAAAAGAGAACAAAGGATGCTTCCTCTCAACTCCAGACGCATATAGATCGGTAAGCCCAGAGCCAGTTCCGGGATTCATTGATTTTCTTGCTTCAGTTAGTGAGCCCTGAAAAGCCAAAAGGTCTCTCTCCATATTCGAGATTGAGGCTTTCATGTTTTCAATGTTCTCAAGCCTGCGTCGCTTTTTTTCTTCAACCTCTTTTAAGATATCAGCCGTAGCAGCCTCAATTTCTTGATAAGCCAACTTAACCTTCTCCTCAGGGAATGAACTGGCTAGAACTTCATGAAGAGCGTCGTACACTGCACTAGCCCCCACTTGTTTGCCCGTCATCTCAGATTGCTTGCTGGCACTTTCATCTTGTGCTCGCTGAACTCGCACATTGGCAATCGCCACTACCAACTTTTGAAAGACCTCTTCTTTCTTCGCTTCATTCATTCCAGATATACCCTGAACACCTAGCTTTATGTATTCAGAGAAAGCATGACTGACCACGAAGTCTTTCACTTCGGCATAGATCTCATCGTAAGCAGCATCAAACATCTCACGCTCTTGCAAAATTGAGTTGAGCTGAGAGCGCTCATAAGGGTTCGAAGTGCGATCCAAGAGGTCTTCGACGAATTCAGTAGAAGGTCCATTCAAAGTAAAGAAACTCCGCAGTTGCTGAAGATCTTTAAAGTTCGCAACAAGAGGCCTCTCCCCATTCGTGATGTAATCAAATACAATAATCGACTTCAACATCGACGCCGCTTTGTAAAGAGTCCGCGGAGAGTGGTACTTTGTAGATCTGTATGGAGGGGTTGGCTCCTCGCCGTTTCTAAGCTTCTTTTTGTACTCGGCTACTGAAGCCGCCTCAAGCGCCTCAGCCTCAGCCTTCATTCGATATGATAGCAAAGACAACATATCTGCCACACTATCTGGTATCGCAACCTGCTTAACAAGTGACCTGATAGCATCTAGATCATCAAAGGTTAACTCCGGCACCTCAGGGCGTTCCATTTTTGCCGATTGAATCAAGCTTCTGTAGCTATCACTACTTTCAAACTCTCCAGACACATAGGCATTGAAAGCGAATCGATCGAGCAAGGCTCTAGGCCCGTCATCTCCAGCCTTCTCATACACCTCGTCGATGTACTTGTTTGTTGCAGCAACTACTGTTTCTGTCAGACCCTTCTCAATATGCCCACCCTGTGCATGCTGTCTTTCAGCCAAGATCCCAAGAATGTTTCTTTGCGCATTAGCTCGACCATCAAAGATCTCATCAATAAAGGCTAACCGGTGAGCCAAAATACCTTGATCATACTGCCGGTCTATACGGCCGTTCTCTAAGACCTCTTTTGGGTTGATTGGCCCATGAGTCTCAGACATCGTGGTTTCTGGAGTCATCTGAACTCTGTAATAAGACCTCTCACCAGTTGAAGCCTCAACAATGTGACCCAAGACCTCATCACTTAACAGTGATTTCGCATTACCTGGAGGCCCCAGGATCAAGATGTGCTCCTCGGCAATCAAAGATAAAGCTGTGAGATCGATAAGATCACTTCGCTCTAGTAGTCTGAGTTTCATGGCCTGCATATAGGCCTGAAACCGTGAGGCTGAATCAGCAATCTGCTCGGCAGTGAAATCTTGGCTTTTGACTTGAGCTATTTTATCAGCTGCAAGCCTTGCAGATGAATCTGTTTCGGCACTCGTGGCAGCCACTGCTGGCTCTTGCGGCACAGGCAAGACCTGCTTGTCTCCGCCTAGGGCCTGCAAACACTTGTTTATGATGCCTGGCTCATCTGCTGCGTTTGCAGCTTGAAAATTTAGGCCCAGCAATACACACAAAACGAATAAAAAACGACCACCCCTCACGATGCCACCTCTTACTTAGTAGTTTTTTAGACTATGAGTCTTTCTCATTTTTCTGGAATATAGCTGGTTGCAGCAAAAAGACGCTTCCACTGCCAAGACAGATGTCTCCCCCAAATAATATCCCCACTCTTTTCCCATGATAGGAGGAGTAGGCTTCAACAGGCTCTCTGTCTAATCGCTTTGAAAGTTTTCGCCGGTAAACCTAGCCAATGGAAATGCTTTCTAACTGCGATGCAGAATTGAGCAGTTTCCCTTCTTCAAACATTAATAAACCGAACGATCTTCGACGCATTGCCTGCTGGTTTCAGTACTGACGGCAGGTTTGACATCGGGCGCTGCAGCGTGATGTGATTTTAGTCGTACAAGATGTGCGAGAGAAATTCCAAGGAGGATTCTGTGCTGGCTGGCCTAAGCACCTACACCTTAAAAAGGCAATTTCAAGAGCTGCTACTTCCCGCTCAAGACTTATTAATCGAAAAGAAGCTGAGTCCGAACCAAATCACCTCTATTGCGTTCACTATGAATGTGATCGCAGCTTTCAGCTTGATGGCACTCGAAAGAGGTAGCCTCCTCAGCCTAGGACTGATCGCAGTATTTTTCTTGCGAATGGCTCTGAATGCCCTAGATGGAATGGTCGCGAAAAAGACCAATCAAATGACTTGGAGAGGTGCTGTTCTCAACGAGGTAACTGACTACCTAAGTGATGCCTTATTCCTACTGGCCCTTGCCATTTACACGGCAGAAGCATGGGATCTATGGGCGCTTTTAGGCTTCAGCGTGATGGCTAGTGAGTTTGTATCTGCTCTAGTCTTCTCTAAACCCGGCCTCGACAAAGTAAACTCTGGGCCGCTTGCAAAAAGTGATCGCACCGTATTTTTTGGCATCTGCTTGTTCTTAAGCTTTTTGCCTCCCGCAAGTCAGTGGCTAGAATTTGCCCTTATTGTAGCTGTATCTTTAAGCCTTTTAACCTGCTTCAATAGATTTCGACTGGTAGTCGCGATTGATGAATGAGGCACTTGTATTAGTGTTGTCGGCATCCACGTTAGGCACATTAATCGTGGAGGCCAAACATAGAGCACAATCAACTCCTGAAACACTCGTTAATCGATTGAGAGCCAGGTCTTGGTGGATCATCATTGTGACCTGCCTCATCGTGTTCTACTCAGGAACTGTTGCATTGATGTTGATGGCCACTGGTCTCGCCACCTGGGCTTCTTATGAGGTTCTTCAAGCTGAAAAGTTCAAAAGCGTAAGGCTAGTACTCGCATGCGTGGCAGCTTCTACATTTTGTTTACAGTGGATAATTCTAAATGGTGAGTACTCTTTGGTAGGGCCTTCAATCGTCGCCTTGATGTTGGCTGCAGCCTCAGCGCAACAAGTTCGCTCACCAAAGACCCGATCTGTTTTGCTTCTCACTTTTATTGTGGTCGCACTCTCTTGCCTTATAGGCATCTTTGAAATTGCAAACCTTCTCTCTTTGTCATCCACTGACGTATTTGTACTTCTGTTCTTTGCCGTTGGCTCAAATGATGTCTTTCAATACACTGCAGGTAAACTATTTGGCAGAACACAGCTGGCTAAAAAAATTAGCCCAAACAAGACTCGCGAAGGAGCCATTGGCGGCGTTCTGATGTGCTCGTTAATGGCTGTTTGCCTTTCATTTTACTTCTCACAAATACCCATGGGCATGATGGCTTTACTCGGAGCATCTATATCTTTAACAGGCATCCTTGGAGATTTGCTTTTCTCTGTATTTAAGAGAAAATGGGGAATCAAGAACTCAGGACGAGGAATACCAGGCCACGGTGGCATAATAGACCGCATTGATAGCCTTACTTTGGCTGCCCCTTGTTTTGTGCTTCTTGCTTCTCTATTTCTGGGGGCATAGATGAATTGGCAAACAAGTGAATTTTGCTCTTTTGACGATATCAATCTTCATTATCGCTACACAGACTCTCCAGCAGAGTACGGAGAAAAGGTTTTTTTGCATTTACACAGAGGCCATGAGCATTCCGGCAGAATCGTGCCTTTTGCAGAGATGCTGAATACTGAGAATTCTCGACATTTTGCATTTGACCTAAGAGGGCATGGTATGTCTGAAGGGCCAGTTGCTTGGGCTGAAAACTTTCAAGTCTGGGTGAAAGATCTTAACTCATTTGTTACCCATCTAAGAAATCATCACGCTGTTAAACCACAGTCTATTGTAATTGTAGCTAACAGTGTCGGGGCGATCATGGCAACCAGCTGGATTCTGCGCTACAACCCAAAAGTCGCTGGCTGCATACTGGGGGCTCCTGCGTTTTCCATTAACCTTTATGTGCCTTTGGCACTTCCTAGCCTACGCGCCTTGAAAACACTCACTTCACAGGCCTTCGTTACAAGTTATGTAAAGTCGTCAATGCTCACCAACTCAGAAGCTGAGGCAAAGGCTTACGATGATGACCCCTTGATCACAAAAAAAATTGGGGTGAATGTTCTTGTGACATTGTTTGATGAAGCCAAGTTGATACTATCTAGAGCGAAAGACTTTGAAACACCTGTCTTGATTCTCAGTGCAGGCAAAGACTATGTGGTGAAAACAAAACCGCAACGTCAGTTCTTTGAACAGATCTCTAGCGACCTAAAAAGGTTTATACCTCTACCGAACTCAAAGCACGCCGTGTTTCATGAGACCAATCAGCAAGAAATCGCTGAGCTGAGCAAGAGTTTTGTTCGCGAGTGCTTTGATAGACAGTCTAAAAATAAAGCTCTTGCCCTTATCCCCGAGCCAAGACAACACACCCTTAAAGAGTTCGTCGAGATTTCTGGTCGAAGAGGCGCTATAAGAGAACTATCTTATTGGTCAATGAGAGCCTTACTGAAGACGTTAGGCAAATGGAGCCAGGGCATGAGCTTAGGCCTTGCAGAAGGCTTCAACTCTGGCAAATCTCTTGACTATGTCTATTCCAACAGCTCTGCAGGGAGCAATATCGCAGGAAAGCTGTTCGACAGCTTTTATCTTAATTCATTGGGTTGGAGAGAGGTGCGCAAGAGAAAAACTCAGTTGTCTGAAGACATCAAGGCAGCGTTAAAGAACCTGCAAGACCAAGGCAAAACGCCAGTCATACTCGACATCGCGTGTGGAGGAGCTCAATATCTTGCGGAGGCCCTAAAAGACTTAGATAAGCCCGCTGAGGTACACCTGAATGACCAAGATGCCGACTGCACAAGGCTAGCGAAGCAGACGCTATTTCGACTCAACAAACGAGACATATCAATTCATACGCATAATTTCGACATTTTAAATCCAAAACAGTCTGACAAGATTAGCTTTGAGCCCAATCTAATAATCATTTCAGGAGTCCTTGAGCTTTATCCAGACAATCTTCAAGTTCAGATTTGTTTGAAAAAACTTTTCGAGAAGTCAGCTGAGGGAGCACATATTCTCTACACTGGCCAGCCTTGGCACCCTCAGCTCGAAATGATCGGTAAGGTGTTAAACAACAAAGACGGACGTCGCTGGATCATGCGGAGAAGAATACAAGCTGAGATGGATGAATTGATAGAAGCTTCTGGCTTCGTCAAAGTTTCGACAACACCAAATGATTCAGGAATTTTTTCGGTATCAAGCGCTAGAAAGTTCAACATAGAGGAGACCCCAAATGAACGCTGAAGTAGAACGAGAACAATTGCGAGGTTTGCAGCAAAAATTTGAACAGGCAGTATTGAACAATGAAATGGACCCCCTCAAAGAAATCACTCACGATGATTTCTCATACGTTTCTTTCATGGATCGCTCTTTCATGAGCTTTGATTCGTTCGCTACGAGATGGAAGCAAACACATAAAGAAATGATTGATACTGGCAAGTTTGAAGTTCACCTCAACCCTGAGCCGACTTTCTTCTATGACGATATTGCTGTGGCTCATGGCAACTCTAGCAATAAGCTCGTCGATAAAAAGGGAAGGTCTTTTGACTTCACTTCACATTGGACAGTTATTTTCAAAAAAGTCGACGACAGCTGGAAGGTAATAAGAGCTCATAACAGTACAAACCCCTTTGCCAACCCTATGCTTCAGTACGTTGTCAAAATGAAACTCATCATCACTGGTATCGTTTGCCTGGGTGTTGGCCTGGGTATAGGGCTGCTTCTTTGATGTTTAAACTTGCATGGCAGATTGGCTCATCGACGTTGATCGTATTCATTTTCATAAAGATGATTCAAGGATACGGGGCAAAAAGAAAAGATCGCTGCTATAGCCTAGGAAAAAGAAAAGCCCAATCCCTTAGGGGCTTCGGCCCCGTAAGTAAGAGCCTTTTTTGTTTTAGCTTTTGCGTGACGATGCTCTCGATTTGGACTGACTCAGCTTACATCATAAGCCTTCACAACAATCTACCGACCAAAGCGTTTGGCCTCTTACTCTTGATTCTAGGATATCTCCGACTGCGAAGAACTTTTGAGCAGTTGGGCACCAACTATTCTCCCATTTTTGATGCCTACCTCCCTGACTCAATAGTGACAACTGGTATGTACAAACAGATCCGCCACCCTGTTTATCTCTACAATTTGTTTATCAGTTTCGGGCTGGCACTAACCAGTGGCTCAGTTTGGGTATTGGCTTCAGCCACAATAGGCCTGGCCTTTCTTATCATTGGGATCGAACGAGAGGAGGATTACCTTAAAGCAAACTTCTCTCAATACAATTCTTACTCCGAAACAACTTGGAAGCTTCTGCCATACCTCTATTAGGGGCCGAATTTTGAAACAAAAGGGTCTTTTCCATGGGAAACAAAAGCAAAAAGTTAGACTCCTTCAAATTCCGCATAAATGACTTCAGCCAAATTTTCCTCCCCAAACGGGGCTGGAGTAGAGCTAACAGACTGATAAAGATCTCACTTCCGTCAATATATATAGCCTTGTTGGTCTTGACTCCGCTCACTTGCGCGCTGTCAATCGCAGGCCCGACCTTCTATGAAGCTCAACCTTTTTTGCATATTTATTTGTCTTCTTAATCTTTTGCACCACTCTTGGATTCACTCTTCACGTCTTAACAAATTTGTTGAGTCCATTATTATTTGGTACGATGCTAAGAATTCAGGTTTCGATTGAAATCATTGATGTTCGTAATGAGCCAGTATTTTTTACGGTCAATCTTCTCATTTATTTCTCATTTCTCTGGTTATTATATGAACTTTTTTGGTCCCAGCTCCCAAATTACGCCTCCGGGATACTCTGACCCCAAAAGACTCATAGCTCCTGAATGAGCCGAAACACCATACAGGCGACAACCCTTTACTCAGCTTTCAAAGAATCACCGTCATCAAACACCATTGTAGCAATAAAAAACCCGCGATCTCTCGCGGGCTTTTTGCAATTTCGTCTGAATAATATCGGACTATTGAGGCTGATGCTGAGTTGGCTGCCCCATTCCCATACCTGGGAGCGAAGTTGCCACTTCTTCCTCAGTCTCCTCAACAACGACTTTCCAACGCTTGTAAGAAGGAAG
>JABSOQ010000136.1 GCA_013216195.1 Bdellovibrionales bacterium | reverse complement strand
TTCTCTATAGTGTAGAGGGGAGTTTGTAGGTTGGTTCGTTGATCACTCTTCTGGGTCTGTGATCTCTACGGGTGTTATCACATCTGTCAGAGCCGCAGATAGCGATGGTGCAGGTGCTGCGGCTGGCCCATCGGCGGCACCACCCTTTCCTGGTCAGGATTACATCGACCCGGCTTTGATTCTCAACGATGGTAACAAAAGTGTTGTGATCTCGGTCGAGCCATTTCCTGATTTTGACCCGGCGCCTTTTACTCTAAAAGTTCTGGCCCATGACATTGCGAATGGTGCCCCCGTTGCCACACCAATTGATGGCGACAACATTAGCAACGAAGACGACATTTCAATTTCGATAGTCTTGAAATAGAGTTCTAACTCCAAAACACCAACCTGGGCTTCCCCATTCGGAGGTCCTTTTTTATTTCAACTCTGAGCTTGTAACTCAGCTCCCTATAAACCGATACTTCATTCGCTATTTGCTGTCTCAAAATGAGACTCTCAACTCTCGGAGGCAACTCACTTGCCTACACTACTCTTATTCACTTATTTATTTTGCGTGTCATTTCTTCCGATAAATCTAATATGGGTAAGGATGCGAAATTCAATGGAGATTCTTCTTTAATACAGACTGTCTTGTACTCATTGATCACTTTTGGGCTTCTTTTTGTTTTCAACAATTGTGGGCAAATGGAGTCTTTTTCTGTCGACCAAAAGGCGACTAGAGGTAAGTCTCTAAACCCTGAAGACTTAGACATGAACCGTGTGCTCACCGAGACGGGTGACGAGAGCTTTAAGTACATTTTCGAAGAAATTTACACCGACAAAGAATCTGGTGCCGAGGTTTTTAGGTCAATCTACTCTGCCAACACACTCATCGTAGGCTTGAGCATTGATCACACTCGGGCTGAGCTCGAGGATCTGTTGGCCACAAACAATGCCTCCATTGCTGAAGACCTCATTCGTGGCACTCAGTTTTTGATTCAATTTGAAAACTCGAGCATCGAAGAGCTAGTGGAACTGCACATCACATTGGAGCTTTCTGAAATCACTGACTTTGTCGATTTAAACCTGAGTGCACAACCCTTTAACTCTCAAGATGAAAACAATTACCCACAAGTGTTTCCTGCTAGAAACTCGAGCTTCGACTACGAGTCTGACAGCTCAATTGATCAAACTGCCTGATGCTTGGGCTTTACAGACTGATTGCTCGAGTGTTCGAATTGGCGTGATTGATTCGGGCATTCTACCCGATCACGAAGATTTAAGAGACAACCTCGAACCCGCGAGGCAAAATGAAGACGGCCTTAGCCACCCAGGAGTCAACTTCACGGACCCTACAAAGCCTATGCAAGACATAGATGGCCACGGGACCCATGTTTAAGGAATCATTGCAGCCAACGGCAACAACTCCTCCGGTATTGCAGGTGTGTGCTGGTCAGCACAACTGGTTCCACTAAAGGTGGGGCAAGTGTTAAATGGCAAATTTATCAGTTGGCGATCTGATCACATCAAAGCTATTGAATTCGCAATCGAGAATTCGGTAGATGTTCTGAATTACAGCATGGGTATGCTCATGCCAGAGGGGTATTACGATTTGGTTGGTCAAAATCGAAGGGTTGTTCGAGAGAGAAATCAAACTGGTGCGGCCTTCAGAAGAAGAGCTAGATCATTGATGGCTGCCATCAGTGCTGCAGGTCGAGAGGGCATTCCCTTTGTGGCAGCTGCGGGTAATGCTGCGAGCGACCTAGACACTTTCTTGGCAATACCTGGCTCAATGCCAGACCAACCCGCTAATCTGATTGTGGTTGGTAACGTCGGCCCGGGGGCAAGACTTAATTCAAGCTCAAACTACAGTGCTGCTCATGTGGACATAGCCGCACCGGGCACACACATTCCGAGTACATTCTCAGGAACCATTAGCCCACAAGACTATATGAGTGGTAATTATGGCCGCACCCTTTACAAAGAGTTGCCAGGCACCTCAATGGCCACACCTTTCGTAACAGGCGCTATCGCGCTTTACTATGCTTATCAAGACAAACAAGGTCTACCCAGAGGAACACCAGCTGAAATCAAACAACGCCTAATCGCCACATCTCAACAAATACCTTCATTGCAAGGCAAGGTGACTGAGGCGGCATTATTAGATGTTCATCGCTTCCTCACTGGCAACCTCGATGACTGCACAGAAAAATGGAACTGGCTTCTCTCAGATGTACTGGTCGGTAAGTCTTGGACTGAAAAAACAGTTGTTGAATCAGGTTTAGTTGGCTCAACTAGCTTTGTGTCTTCATCCATAACCTCCACTGAGATCATAGAAAAATCAGCTGACAGATACACTTTTCAACAAACTACCAGCGAAGAGGGTGTTCCTGATGAAACTTGCGACTACAACGTGACGAAAGCACAATGGTGCCAGCTGAGTGAAGCCTTTCTTCAATTAGACTTCGACACTTTCAAAAACACAATGAATGCCTCACAAAGTAATATCAATGGAGTCGCAACCGATCAAACCTTTGAAATCACTGTTCCTGCCGGTACATTTCAAACCAGCCTTTATCAGACAGAAAACTCTCGCACAGAGGTCATTGAAGATGCCTCTATTACCATCACGACTACGATTAGAACATTCACGAGTATTGAGGGTGAAACCAGAGGCATGAGCGTGCTCAGTGAGATTATCGTTGAAAGCGACGGCCCGGTAAACACAGCTCTTTCGACAACTACTGAGCTGCAATCTTATTCATTGCAGTAAAGCCCAATCCCGTTGCACTTACCGGACTTGTCTAAGCTAGACTCCGAGCGCATCACAAATTGCTGATCTCTTAGCGGTACATTTACTCGCGAGTCATATAACCTAGTCTTCTTTTACTATAAACGAAGTCGCCAAATGGGTGGCTAAAACTTCGGGTTGCATCCCAAAATCAGTATTTAACGAATCAAAAGTGAACCGAACCGCAACATCACCTCGCTTAACGTAAAGATGATTCCAAAGACCTTTTGGAAGTTTATAGCCCTCTGTATAAACACTGGGGTCAAAGGCATAGACAGCTGTAGAGCTCGATTTGTCTTCTAGTGGAACTTGATTAAGATCTGTCTGAACGAACTTTGCTAGTGGGTCACCCTCGCCCACCTCAACTCTTGTCGCATAAATCGCTGGGGGAGAATCGTAGAGTATGAAAGGCGGCCAATCAAAAAAGACCTCTAACCTACCCTTTTCAAACTTCTGTGAGCTTACCTGCCACCCAGGAAACTCGATGAGTGAGAACTCAACATTCCACTCAGCAACTTTAATGGTCTTAGCCCGCTTTTTGAGCTTATCTAAGAACTCAGGGTCTTCGGTAAAAAACAAGAACTCATTTTTTGCACCAGGCTCAATCACTCCGACAGAGCTCCTCATACCTACCAAGTAGGTGCTTCCCTGTCGAAGCAAGCTATTGGCATAGAGCCCTTTGATATTCAAACTCGTTAACTTGGCGACAGACTCATTCTTAACTTGGTAGAGACCATCATTTGCCACGTAGGTGAAAACGCCACCTGACTCTTCAAGAATTGGGCGAGGCTTGCCCCCAAGGTCAATCTTTTTTGCGACCCCAAAACCATTTTCAGTGGCTTCGAGAATCCATAAGTAACCTCGATCAATATGCAAATGAGCCAGACCGCCAAAGGCATAAACCTGATCGCCAACCATAAAGGCTGCAGAAAAGTTCTCCTCAGCAATAGGAGTGTCTTCTTTACCTTCGAGAAACAGTTTTCCACCAAATTCGCCAAAATCTCTAAACTGCAGCACCCCTTTTGGAGTCTTGAGACTGCCCTCTTTACTGCGACGCTTTTGCTGCTCTAGAACCAAAAACGAAGTCTTATTAACTTCGACAACCTCTAACTCTTTAAACCCAGAGACTCCGAGCTCTCTCCAGTGCTCTTCTGGGGTTTTTGAAGACAGTACGAAACCATTCTTCAGCAGATACTTAGCACTGACATTATCAACGTCTGCCAGCTTCGGCTGGTTCGCGGCAGATGTTTTGCCGCTAGCCTGCGCACCTGGAAAGACAAGGGCTAACAGACACATAAGGCGCTTCATAACACTCCTCAATTGATTTCTTAAATTCGCTTGCATGTGCCAATTATGTGATGAAGCTCGCTTAATGCCAAGCCAGATTCAAAGAATCTTCTCGAACTGGCTTAATCACTGTTGAGTCGAATTTCACGATTCGTTGAGTTTTCAAATCGATCTACTGGGTCAGCCTTGCCCTCCATGTACTTGTCCCAGTTTTCTTTGAGCCAAACGAAATCAATATTTACCACTGGATAGGGAAACAGACCTTTAAAGGGGCCAAAACTCCATTCGAGTTTGCTCTTATGGGCGTTTCGGTACAGCAAGAGCGTATTGCCAATATCTCTGTTTTGGTACTGGCTAAACTCAGTTTGCAGTCCTTCTGTTATTGCAAAAGTGAATGCCAAATCGACATTCAGCTGCTGCTTGCCTCCAAACAGTTTTGAGAAGTCTTGCCTGCAAGCTTTTTTCAATATGCTGAGCACATAGATTCTAAAGTACTTTTCACGAGACTTGATCCAAGTGTGAGTCCAATCGCAGCCATTCTGTTTGTCTAAGACAATACGGGCATAGACTGTGCCCGACATATTTCTTCTAGCCAAGACACCCGGGTAGTAGGTCAGATTTGAAACGTACTCATAAAAACTTCTCATCAACAAGGGGTGGGTCATTCTCTCAAGTGAGCCCCCACCCGCACCCCATTCTTCGAAGATGTTGTCTGAGCGACCCTCTTTAATAGCTTCTTTGGTCGCCGAACCCGGAGAGCCATAGGCTTCATACTTGGGTACCAGCTGCGAGAGTGAAAGGGGCTTTGCTGAATCTTTGCTTGGCAAGACAGGCTCGCCTTGCTCACTGCGAGACTCTAGCTCAGAGGCTGTCTTCTTGCCTATTACATTGCTCGGTCTGGCACTCTGACCCTCAATTTTAGCTCGACTCGTTTTCTTTGGTATTTTTGTATTTGTATTTTTATTTTTATTTTGTGAATTAGATGCCTTCTTAGTAATCACTTCTTTCTTATGAATGGCCTCTTCCTTTGGCTTCGTAACCAGCTCTACGGCGATTGACTCAATCTGATCTAAAGCTTGATCTTTAGGAGAACTCACAAACATTAAACTTATGAGAAACAAGATATGAATGAATGCCGAAAAGGCGACGCGTGCTATTAGCCTGCGCAAATAGCATCACCTTTTAAGGGCAGTGAACACAGTGGCTGCATCACCAAAAAGTCTAAGAGAACTTTGTGGCATCACCTAGAACAAAAGGTGACAGCCAGTTTCATTAATTTTCTTTAATCAAATTTTAATTTCACGGCGAGCACATACCTCTTTGAATACCCTCTTGAGCTAGCTCATCATATAAAATTTGGTAGATGCAATTCTGAGATCATAGCGTCTTTTGATAACACAAGTCGGTCGTCTGATAATTCATAGACTCATACAAACAAATTGCAGCCTCATTGAAGACAAAAACGTGTAAGCCAGTTCGAGAAACTCCTTGAGACTTAACGTCTTGCTCAAAAAGCTGCATAGCTGATTTACCGTGGCCTTTGCCCCGGTAATCTGCGTGAATGTAGATTTCACTCAACCAAGCAATTCGGTTATCACTCGGGCCTCGAAGCGTGTACCAAACATAACCTACCAGATCACCTGAACCGGTCTTCATACAGTACAAAAAGTTATCTTTTGAATCGAGCCCATCTGGCAACGCTCTCTCGAAATCTCGCTGAGCGGTAGCCAGAGCTTCTTCCTCTTTGAGGCCATTTGCCTTTACTTTATCTTGGGCATAGCGCTGCAAACTGGCGGCTCCCCAGTCTTCGAATTCGGCTTTATTCATTTTCACTAAGCTCAAGTTCATTTCATCCCCTTGCACCAGGCAAAGACCTGCTTTTGTTATAGCCAGTCGTAACCGACTTTATCTCGGCCGATGTAGCGCGCATCCATTTCCAAGTTTTTGTCATTTAGAAAACCAAAAGTGATTTCGAACAGGTCGCAAGTATTGCCATTTGCACCAGTAAGCACTGTGAAATAATCGAGCAAGTAAATATCGGTCACTTGTGAGCCAGCAATACGCTTTACGGCTCTGAATTCGAAGCGGTATCTTTCTCGGGTACCGTTCTCTAAGGCCTCATAGTCATCAGAGTCGAAATGTGCGCATGCTTCGTAGTGGTCTCCGCGATCGGCCCAGTAGCTTGAGTAATGACCGAAGCCTCCACTAACCCTACTACTCGCGTGGTGGATCATTTCATCCTTCCAACCCGGTCCGCGACTACTCTTCACAAAATGAGTGGTAAACAGATCGCCTGACACTTCGTCATCTAATTTCGTGTTTTTCAACTCAAACAAAAAATCGCCATAGTCTTCAGAGTACTGCATTGAATAGAGTTCGGTTTCAAATGAAGGGTACTCTTCAGCTCCAGCAAATGCGCCAGCTACCTAAATTATTGCCAAAAACACAAAACCCAGATTTCTCATAAGACTTCTCCCAAAGATTTTTTTGTCGCGTGACCAAAACTTTCGATGGCTACACAAGCTTTCGTGACCCACAGTCACAGTCACAGTCACAGTCACAGTCACAGTCACAGTCTAGAAACCAGTTTCCCAGCCAAACATCAAAACCTAATTGGCACTTTGAAAAAACACAGAAGCCTACAGCTTGTATAGAGCTGCAGTTTGTTCAAAGAGCTATAAACAGCGCCCTAGAGCCTTATTCACAAATCTGAACATTTCAATTTGAGGTCTTTTTTGGGGCCACTTGATACTTAACCAGGTTGATTGATTAAAGGCTCAAGCTCAAATTATTGCTAACTCACTGAGGCTTTCGAATCTTACCTTTAAGCAGCAATAAACAATTTGCAGGGCAAAGCTAAAGCCCTTCAACTTGTTTAAGACCGATGCTACAACGCAAGACGTTAACCCCAACAAAGGGTCCTTCAAATGAGAAGACCAGTTCTCGTTTCGATTCTACTGCTAACCGCAGTGAGTTTCATTTCTCGTGCTCAAGAGGAGCCACAACCTCAACCTGACCCATTTGGTGCTTACCTGCAAATTCAGACAGGAGAAAGAGGCGGTTACTCGAATGGCAACCAAACTGAGGCCATGTTCTTTGTGCCGATTACTCAAGACAACACTTCATCCATTTTGTTTGTCGATCTTCGTACGGTGCTATCTGACGACGCCGGCCAAAACTTAAGCTTAGGTTTAGGGTACAGAAAAATCGTCAATGAAAAGTTCATTCTCGGTGGTAATGCTGCAGTAGACAGAAGGCAATCGTCCAGCGGAGAGAGCTACACTCAAGGGCAAGTCGGTATTGAAGTGATGATGAACCGCCTCGACATCTCAGCAAACTTCTACAAACCGCTCTCTAGCAGTGAAAACGAACTGTTTTATGCAGAAGGCTACACCGCACGACTCGACGGCAACCGTGCGTTTATCGACGGCACAACACTAGGTCTTTACGAGCAGGCACTCGACGGCTGGGATGTTCATGCCGCTTACAACTTTGCCAGCATCGGTGACACCAACTTTTTCGCCAAAGGCTCTTACTACGAGTATGACGGCGGTGACTACGCAGGTGAAGACATCTCAGACTACACATTGGGGCTACAAGCAAGAAGAGGCACTCAGTTCAGAACCCACAGCTTCGAATTTAGTGCAGAGGCTGGGGTGCGTGTTGAGAACGACCGAGACCCAGAACCCTATGCGGGTGTGTTTGGTCGCTTTTACCTCGGCAGAAGAGGCTCTTCGTCTACCAGCGATGGTGGAACCCATGACTTAAAAGCCAAACTCTTTGAGCCCATCAAAAGAAGCACAGCCATTGCCACTGCTACACAAGAGAGGCGTGGTAGTTACACTGTGCCTGCCACCATCACGGTGGGCGAGATCACTTATGATGAGATCACTGCCCAGATCGACAACAGTGCTCTTCTTTTCGATACAGTTTCTAACGCTGGTGACAACACGCTGGTCGTGCTTGACGGCCAACGGGGAACTTTTATCTTAAACGATCTTTTACAGGTTGGTGATAGCCAATCACTTGTAGGCGGAAGCACACCTGTTTTGGTCACGGGCCCACAGGGCCAACAAGCCGTTTTAATTTTGCCAGGGCAAAACGCGGTTGTTGCTAGTCATGAAGGTGATGGCCTGAGCCTGACTGACTCTTCTCAGCTGGTGAATGTGACAGAGCTTAAACTTACAGGCCCAGTCGAAAACACACTCATCATTAACAGCTCGTTTGAAGAGGGCCATGTTTTGACAGACGGTCGTTGGTCAGTTTTCTCAGAAATCACAGGCTGGACGGCAGACCTCGATGCTAGCGATGCACCTATTGAAGTGCAAAATGGTACGACAACTGAAGCCTCCGATGGCACTCACTACATCGAGCTCGACTCTCACAGAAGAAAGCCCTACACCGAAAGCAATTCGCATGTGTACCAAGATATACCGACAGAAGATGGTCAGGCCTACCGGTTGAGCTTCGATTACGCAGTGGCAAGAAGCCCAAGAGGCATCAATGAAGCCAACTACCAAGACAGCAACACAGTTGAGGTCTACTGGGAAGGTCAGAAAATCGCGGAGCTGAATGAATTCAGGCAAGACTGGACTACCACAGAAATATTAGTCACAGGCAATGCCGGTGGCGCTAGCCGGCTCGAGTTCAGAGCTGCTGGCCGAGAAGACACCTATGGCGGCTTTATCGACAACGTGAGACTTCAACAAGTCAACCAACCCTAATCAAAACATGAAAGCAATCTGGAGGGCGAATAGCTCTCCAGCCATCTCAGTTTTATGGTCTCACTCTGAGACATCTTCAAAACCACAAATAAAACTAGTGCTTTAGATAAACTCACCTGTTGTGGTTGTAAATTCGAATCCCCCTCCGAACCTCTTATTCTAGAGGAAATCAACAAACAATTACTGGAGGGGAACAATGTACTTAAATATCAAGCGACTGATTATGATTACCTTTGTTATCAACCTGAGCTTCGTCTGCTCGGCGCACGCCTTTATGCATGCTGTAAGCAACAACACTTTTGGAGGCCTCGGCTCCAACGTGACAGATAGCGGAACTTCTGGCATCGGAGATAGTTCAACAGGCGATAGCGATTCTGATGGTGGCCATGGCGGTGGCGGCTCAAGCACCGGTGGCCATTCAGATTCATCCGACGACGACGATGGCGGCGGAGGCTGGTCTTTTAGTTCAACAACCAACAACAGCTTCGCTGAAACAAGTGATGATGACGACAACTTTGGCCCAGTCACAGTTTTAAACCCTACCAGGGGAGCAACTACCAATGATTTCGGCGAGCCAGTTGAACCTGTTCCAGCTTCTCAGCTGAGCACCTCTCAGCAAAGACTCATTGCTGAGTTGAACCGTCGCGTTCATGCCTACGAGAGCTTATCTCTTACTGAGAAGAGGTTTCTTGCTCGAAAAACCAGGTGCTCTCAGAGTTCACCCGCTGGTCTGAGCCCATTGACCTTTGCTTTTCTAAACAAATGTGTTGGCAAAGAAAAGAGAGCCAGATGGGTTGATCAAATTTCTTGCCAAAAGGTTCCGAGAAAAACCAGACCTATATGCTAGCCTTCTTACACAAATGCGGTGTCAATGAAACCATGACTGCGATCTACGACCGAACCAACTGTAACAATCAAAGATTGCCAAAGAACTGGGAGTCAACCGCAGCCCTGATGCACGAGCTCAAGTGCAAAGAAGAGGTCATAAACTCAAAACAGTCTTGTTTGCTAGA
>JABSOQ010000135.1 GCA_013216195.1 Bdellovibrionales bacterium | reverse complement strand
GCCACCCCACTCTAATGTAGGGTACCTCACCAAGCTCTCTGTCAACCGGCGGCTCTTGAGAAGTGTCGAGCGAAGTGCCTACACGGTCTGTCCACTCGTATCGACGCAAGAAACTCATGCCGCCCTCAATAACAGCAAATGATTTGTCTGTGACTTTTCGCCTTGCACTCAGGCCCAAGTAGGCCGAACCAAACCCGAGCTTATCAACCTCAGGAAGCTCTGTGTTCTCTATCTTATAAAGGCTTCCATTTAAACGAAACAGCCCACCAAACTCCCACTTCTGATCGGGAATATACCAAACAGAGGCTTGTACCGGCAGCAACCCTCTCATCACTACGCGGTCACTAGCGAAATACAGAAACTGCAATAGCGGCACAACCACATCCCGGCCAAGATTGCTTCCTCTACCCACACCTAGCCCCAGGGTTAAGCTGTCTGTCATCAAGCGAGTCACAACTACCCCGCCCTCTAAACGAAAGTCGTTGCCCAGATCTCCCTTTAGATCTCCGTAAAAGCCAGGCCTCAAATTGACAACCAATGAATACTCGTCAGACAAGATCTTCATCAATTTGGCATCGGGAATAAGAGTTCTTAAGACCCTCTGCCCATCGGGGCCGAACAACGTTTTATCAGTTAAAGTGATCTCAGAGTAATTGACACCAATCGTAAGCAAGTTAGAGCCCTCATCGTCGAGCAAAAGCTGATGACCCACTCTGGTAAAAAAAAACCAGAGGTCGCCACCTCGTCTGCTCCCCCCAGGTTTTCGTAATACAATGAAAACCTCTCATTGGACTGTGCTGCCGCCTGAAAGCAAAAACCAAATGCCAAGACAGCAAACAGCAGGTCTGTAATCAGCTTCGAATGTTGCTTTTTATTCAAGAAATCCATAGGCTTATTTAAGTATTGAGGATCACATTAGTGCAAGGGAGATCGTATGTTGCAGTTTGTAAAGCTCACTTTAATTTCGGCTACCTTTCTACTCAGCTCACTTTCTCTGGCAAAGTCTGAAAACCTGCAAAAGATCGATGACCTTATTGCTGGCAACAAATTGGTAGAGGCCAAGGCCCTCATCACAGAACAAATAGAAACCAGCGAAGAAGCCCCACTTCTGTTGGTTCGTAAATCGAGAATCATTAGCCTCGAAGCTGACGCTACTGCAGATGAGAAGACAAAAGTTGCACTTTTTGAAGAGGCCAAAGGTATTGCAGATAAACTTACAAAAGATCATCCCGAAGTTGCTGGTGGGCACCTACGCAAAGCGATCTCTGCAGGGAAGCTGGCTTTGTACAAAGGCATCTTGCAGTCGAGAAGCCTTTTGCTAGAGGTCAAAGCTAGCGCAAGCAAAGTTTTCGACCTTAAAGAGAAATCGACTTATGAAGAGGCGCTTGCCAACTACATCTTGGGCAGAGCTCACATGAAAGTTGCCGAGAAACCAAAGGCCATTCGATTACCTCTGGGCCTTGGCTGGGCAAGCAAGAAGAAGGGTGCCGATCACCTAAAAAAGGCCTATTCTCTCTCTCCGAACTCTGTGCCGATTTCTCTAGATCATGCAAAGGTACTCGTAGATGCTGGTGAGAAAGACACAGCCAAGACGATCTTAACCGGCATCGCCGACCTTAAAGACAACGACCCCGGAGACAAGGCCCTTAAAGCCGAAGCCGCTAATCTGCTGAGCACACTGTAAAGGTAGGTCATAGTTTGACGATGCCAGATGCCAACATACCTGAAGCGCACAAACATGTAGAGTTCCTAGATGAAGGGGCACTATCCCATGACTGGTCTGCTGATCAAATTGAGAAGCTAAGCACAAGCTACATTAGACACGCTCCAGTCTCATTAGCCATTCGAGAGTTAAATCGGTTACTGATCATGCAGTCTCTTATAAAGGGCCAAAAAACTCCCGTTCTGGATGTCGGTTGTGGAGATGGCAAGTGGTGGACTCTGATCGATGTCGAAACTGACCAAGTTTACGGCATCGACATCTCTCAATCTGAGGTGAAAGAAGCCAGCCAACGCATTCACTCTGAGGTGTGTGACATTTCAACTGCAGCGCCCTTTAAAGGTCAGAAGTTCAAACTTGTGGTAGGCAACTGTTCGCTCGAGCATATCCGCGACATTACCTCTGCTCTTCAGAATATGCGAAAGGCCTGCGATGAAGATGGTCAGCTGATCATTTTTGTACCTTCGCAAGATTGGTTTTTTCACGGAAACACTCAAGAGTTTCTTTTGAAGTACATGCCGAGACTGTCTATGATGATTTCAGGTGCTGTGAATGGTTTCTTTCAACACTGGCACCTCTATGATGCCAACTCTTGGATCTCACTACTCGAGAACAATGGCTGGCAAGTGACCCGGTCTATAAACATGGGAAATCGCAAGATCGACTTTCTGTTTCGTCTGTTCTTACCGCAATCGCTACCGGCATTTTTGGTCAAGTCATTCACTGGTGTCTACCCGAATATTCTGTTGAAATTAGTGCCAAATGTGATCTTGAAGCCAATCAGTAAGTGGGTAACTAGATCATTTTTGTATAGCCAGAATAGCGAATTCAATATGAAAGCCTATGAGTATGCAATTGTCGCCAGAGCAAAATAGCAAAGAGGACTATTTTAAAAACCACAACAAGGTAAAGACCTTTCCGTGGAGCCTGTATCACAAGCCTCTTGAAGATTCGCTCATCGCAGCTGCAAGCCTTGTATCATCGGGCTCGAACACGCCTCTGCAAGTCTTGGTAATTGGCTGCGGAATGCTACACGAGCTATCAGATCTACCTAAAGATATCGAAATGACGGCTGTAGACATTGATCAGCGAGCTGTAGAACTCGTGGCCTCAATTGGTGACGACAGAATTGTCAAAACACGAGTTATGAAGCCCGAGGAGTCCCTTTCTGTTCTTGAACAGCAGTACGACTTTATTTACTCGAAAGAAGTCATTGAGCACATGCCTGACCCTCTTAGCCATCTAAAGCAGTGCCATGCCCAGTTAAAACCTGGCGGAAGACTTTGGGTCAGCACTCCTAACTATGGTGAACCCTGGCTACCTTCTGTGGAATACACTGTACTAGAAGTCATCGCTAGGCTAAATGGCTTTACGCGATTTGGAATGCACATAAGTAAATTTTCAAAAAGAAAACTCAAACAGACTCTCGAGCAAGCCGGCTTCGCAGATGCCACCTCTCAAGCCGTCTCGCTTAGACTTGCTCTTGTGGGCTCTGGCACTAAGAACCTTTGAGCCCAAGCCAACACAATCGCCATCAGCAAACAAAGCACTGATACCCATAGACCCAGATAAAACCTTGGTGGCTCAAACTTCAACTCGATCAGATGTTCTCCAGGTGAGAGCTTTAGTCCAGTGTTCAGACCACCGTTGAGGCTTAAGAGTGAAACCTGTTTGCCATCTACTGTCGCACCCCACCCCTTGTGATGCCTTTGAGAGAAGGCCAGCCAAGCTGATTTTTCAAGCTGCACTTTCACACTTCGTGTGTTTGTGCTGGAGCTGTAGTCTGAGACGATTCCAACTTCGTTGGTGTTACCGGCTTGCTCTTTAGTATTTAACTCGGGTGCCCTAACCTCTTGCACATTTGGTTCAACAGCTTCGACACTTGAATCAGGCTCCCCGTGATCTTTGGGCTCCAAATCAAAACCCGCAGCCACCAAAGCAGCCTTGCTCTTAAAGGTTACCAACAACACCTCGCGATCATAGTTTTCTGCTGAAATCAGATGGCTCAAAGCTGCCTCATCAGATACGAATCTCAGCCAGTTATTATAAAGTCTAACCGGCCCGGCAGGCTCAACACTCGACAAGACTGCAGCATTGCTCTCTTTCAAAAGCTGACTGGGCTTTACCAATCCTTGCGAAGCCCACTTTTTGAGGTTCTTTTCAACAGGGCTGAGTGTGGTCAGAACGTGTTCGATATTCAAAGGCCCTTGAAGGCGATCAAACTTACGGAAGGCAACTTGAATCAATTGATCCGTGTCGCCTGGCACATTTGTATCGTAACCAAAAACATAAGAAACCCCTGATAAACTGCCCCAGTTGTGCCTGAGAAGCGAGCTAAAGCTCTCCTCGTTTTTAGGGTTCAAATTGAAAACATTTAAATCTAGTAGCAACCGACCCTTTGAACCACTCGTGAAAGGCTTAGCAGCAAAACCTTCCGACGATTTCGTCAGCGTGGCTGGAGCAAACAAGATCAACTCAAACACCAGAACAGCCAGAGCCAAAGAGCTCGAAGGCACTTTTTTCTTATGTGCAAGGAACAAAAGCCCCCATACACCAGCAAACACAATGTGAGCGAGATTCGTGGGCGTCGCAATAGCCCAAGCTTCGCTCAAAACAGCCAACTGCTCGCCAGCGAGCTTTAGAACCAACCCCAACACATGGATCCCTCCAAATGCTAGCAGCAAATAGCTAAAGAAAGGCTGACTCCTCACCCTCTCCCACGACACGACAAAGCTCAAATACATGAGAAGTGCAAAGTATATGATGTATTTCTCAGGGTACCGAAGCCCTTGATAAGGCTTAACCAGACTGTAAAGCGCTTCGTGAAGAAATGAGTGAGAGCCAAACGCCAACACCAACACAAACAACGATAGGCCCGCAATAAGGCAAGAGGTGTAGCGAGCGCCAGACTTGAACAAGCCAAATAGGCCCATCAGCAAAACCCCTGCTCCAATGTAAATGGAATGGTACCAGAAACGGGGCACACTAAGTGCATTGGCCAACTCTTGACCTTTGAAGCTACCATCAAACACTTGGCCAAATAAGTTGGGAACAAACATCTCAATCAATCGCAAAGGATGGAGCGAGAAGTAACTCGTCTGTTCAAAACTGAAACCTAGCCCCCTACGGGTACTAGCCGCCTCAGCCAAGGTTGGTAAAATCGAGATTGCACCAAGCCCGATACCAAGCAAGAGGCTTAGTAAAACGATTGCATCTGTTTTCGCTGAACGCCTCGGCTCATCGATACGAGTGGTTATGATGTAGAGAGAAGCAAAACCAAAGCAAAAGGCTGCGCCTATCCAGTCACCGTGCCAGAACATAAGGCCAATACAAACCGTTAGCCCTAAAGGCCTGCCCAATTGCTCCTTAATAGACGAGACCAAGAAGAACAAAAACCACGGATACAAACAGGTGCCAATGAATATTGGTGAGCGATCAAACAACGATAACAAAAAGCCACTAAAGACAAAAATGCACGCAATAAGAAATGAATCTCTGGCATCTTTAACATATTGACCAGCTAACAAATAGGCGCCCAGGCCCGCCAAGCCCATCGCGCAAGACAGACTCAGCATCAGCGCTGAGTAACCATCGAATATCAAAAAGAAAGGAAGTTGTAGCGGCGAAAACAAGCCCAGAGCTGGTGAGGCAGCTTGATTGCTACCTAAAAACAAAAATTCGTTCCAAAAAGGCCACTCACCTTTGGTAAGCTCTGTTGTTGCCCACCTAGCGGCTACATAAAACAGGTTTGTTGTGTCGCTCGAGTAAAACCATTCGCCCATCAACAGATTTATTAGTGGGCAAGCTGCACCAACCAAGAAGGAGATCAGACCCCATTGCATTTTTTTGCTCATACAAGAAGCCTAAACCATTCTGATTTGTAATGCGAAACAATTTGTCTCAACCTGGGCGGCTGGCTGTCCCAGTATTCATGTAAGCCTGCAATATTTCGAATTGGTTTTATGGCCCTAGCATCGGGCTGCACAAACCGAAGATGCTGGGCTGTAGACTTTTAGTTGAGCTCTATAAATACCGATTGTGAAGGCACTAAGCCCAGTGTAGATCGGGTTCTCAAAGATAGGAGCTCGCATGGAAGACTTGATTCCAAAACTACGCAAGCAAGCAGAAAAAGGCATTGATCACGTCTACGACTACTTTGAAAAAAAAGAACTCGCTCCCAGCGAGATCGTGCAGGCCGCGTGTGTAGACAAGAGAAAAAAGCACATCGTCTCAGAGGACTATCCCTACGACCACAAGCTTAGTCGCGTGCAGTATGAGACCGACAAAAAGAAGCTTCAAATAGAACTTGTAAAACTGCAAAACTCAATCAAGCGCGACGGGCGCAAGCTGATCCTTCTTTTTGAAGGGCGAGATGCTGCCAGAAAGGGTGGCTCAATCAAAAGATTTACTGAGCACTTGAACCCTCGTGGTGCGCGAGTCGTCGCTCTTGAAAAGCCGACTGAAGCCGAGTCAGGCCAGTGGTACTTTCAGAGGTATGTAAGCCACTTACCAACATCTGGAGAGATCGTGTTTTTTGATCGGTCTTGGTACAACCGAGCCGGCGTCGAAAAGGTCATGGAGTTCTGCACAGAAAAACAGTACATGGAGTTCGTCAGCCAGGCCCCAGCATTTGAAGGCATGCTGCTCAGAAGCGACATCGTGCTTATCAAGTTTTGGTTCAGCGTCAGTCGAACTGAACAACTTAGAAGATTTGTTCAGAGAATTGTAGACCCACTTAAACAGTGGAAGATTAGCCCAATGGATCTAGCCTCTCTCTCAAGGTGGGATGACTACACCGAGGCCAAAGAGAGCATGTTCTTCTTTACCGATGGCCCAGAGTGCCCATGGCGAGTCGTTAGAAGTGACTGCAAAAAGAGGGCGCGTTTGAACGTGATGCGATACGTACTTAATAATATTCCTTATGAAGACAAAGATGAGTCTGTGATTGGCAGTGTTGATTCTAAAATTCTTGGACCAGCCGAAAAGATCTATGAGCCAGACGAACTTCTTCATCGCGAACTCTTCAAAGATGCAGCAAAAGATCTCAAGACATTGAGCAAGTTCTTTCCCGACTCAATTTAGTCAAAAAAAATCCCAAAGAGGGAAGAGGTGAATATCCAAGGGACAAGAGAGGATAGGAGCCACTTCCACACTTCGGGACTAGAGAGTTGAAGGTGTTATAGTTTGTGTTTTCGTTGTATCTAGTATCTCTCTAGTCTTCGAAAATTGGAGTAACAGTTTTGACCGATAAGCAGAAAGTTCATAAGCTTCTGTAATTACACTAGAAATTTCTAATTACAAATGTGCTGAATCCCTCGCCGTCATCTTCATCAGAGAACTCAAAACCGTCATCCTCTTCATCTAAATCAAATGATTCTGTGTAAGCACTCTCAAAGGGAGAGCCACTTTCAAGGCCACCACCAACACTTTCAAGTTCAATACCACTCTCTAAGCCGCCTAATCCCTCTAAAGACTCATGATGAGCAATCGGAACATCGCCACCTTCGATTCGATGACTGCTATTTGGCGACCAAGCAAAGGCCTCGACACTCTGGGCTCCCCCTTCAAAAACTTCGCGCCAAGAATCTGCCTTGAGAGCCACAATCATAACTGCAGCAGTTGGCAAAAAACCATCTGTCGCTCCGGTAAGTCTTTTGAACAGAGCCAAAGTGGTTTTGCCATGGCCCCAAAAGAAAGCGTGAGGAATTTGCTCTCCCCTTGGTGAATCGAGACGGTGCCTCATCTCGGTGGGCACGTCTGCGAAATAGAGGCTCTCGTCAAATTCAGCCACTTGAACACGCTCACCCAAAACCTGTATTGTTGGCTTGGCAGTTTTAATTACTCGTTTCGCGTAAGAGCCCCACATGCCAACCTCTCTGAACATCAACTTGCTCATGATTCGAGAAAGCTGCTTAGCTCCACGCTTACCTTTACTTTCTAGCGGCCGTTGAATGTCTAAAGCCACCTTTGCCGGGTCAGCAGCTCTTTCGGCTGCAGTAAATTTGTTCTCTTGCGAAGCTTTGCCATGACGACCAAGCACAATCACTTTGTAACCGGGATCGACCAATCGAGAATTCAGTTGGCCATAAAATGAGCTTGAAGCCGAATTGGCCTCTGAACCACAGTCATTCGCAAGCGCTCCCGAGGAGACAATTAGTGTTATCAATATTGTAGAAAAGTACTTATAGAAGTTCATCTCTGGGCTCTGCTTTGTTTCTGACTAGTTTTTCAAACCTAATTGCAAAACATTAGCCAGAAATTTCGGGCACTTAACCTCTTGAGACCCGGCAGCTTGAGAGCCCACGAGCAAAATGTAATTCGTAAAAAACTGAGTGTTTACAAAAGCTTGTAAGCCCCTATTCGCAGATTTGAGGCCAGAAATGTGGCTGATGACTCAGATCAATTGGTAACCAAGCAGTTAAAAACCAAACCAGTTGCTGATTGACGCTTTGTCTCTAGCTAACGAACCGCAAAAATCATCAGGCCTTCAGCAAAATGCGTGATTGTTGAACTCAAAAATAAAGTCTTTAAGGCAATCACGTATTTCGATGACGAAATTCATGATTGAGATTGTTGCCTGAGAAATAACCGTTTGCTTGCGGTTAAAGCAGCTGGACCGTATCACTCGCTCCATAACAAACCAGACAAATCGTCTTAAAAGGAGGGATTACATGAAACTTAAACTAATGCTTGCGGCTTTCGCTATGCTTTTGTCTTCTGCTGCTTCTGCTGACTGGACTAACTACGGTAAGATCGAATTCCAAAAGGGTAACAAGTGGGTTAAAGCTTCAGCTCTTTGTGTTGCTGGCGACCAGTTTTTCCACGCTGATGCACAACCACGTATTGCTTGCCAAGACAACGCTGAAGGCGATTGCAGAGTATCACACGTATTTGACCCAGTATTTTACCAGCCAATGAACTCTTCAAGAGCTCGTTGTGACAGACGTGAAGGTGAAGGTTCAGGCGGCGCTTGCTTGAAGTGGGTTGAAGTTGATTTCATCCAAACTGCTATGGTTAAGAACGTAACTTACAACCGTCGCAAAGATTTCGAAGAAGGTGCTGAGCCTAAATCTGTTAGCTACACAATCATTCCTGCGTGCCCAGCTGACATCGTAAACGCTAACTAATTGCATTTAAAGTATCCACACCCCCCTTGGTGTAGATATTGTTTGTTGATCCTAAAGCCGTCTTTTCCCAAAGGCGGCTTTTTTTATTTTCGGGGGAATTCATGATCAAATCGCTTTTATTTCTATCTATAATACTCAGTTCAAATTTTGCATCAGCACAGCTTTTGAGCCTTGAGGGTTTTTATCGAGCTCAGTTTTACTCTCTAAACGAAAAGCTCAAAACAGTCATTGACCCTAACTCTCACACCCGCTCATGTGAGACTCAGATTACTAACGCCTTTGCAGATGGCGTATTGAAAATCAGCCTAGTGCTTGGGTATATGGATGTGTCAGGCAACCCTGAGAGTTTCACCGGTGATGTGCGAAAGTACGTTCTCGGAACTGCTGCTGATCCAAACGGAGCTGAAGCAATCTCAGATTTTCTTACCAGAAGTTGCACTGGCAGTCGCCGAAACCCCTCTCACCTATGCGGATTTCGAAAAAGTGGATCAAAATTTACTAAGCGAATTCGCAGCCAAAAATCAGCGAGGGTCGAAATTGAGCTTTTACATTCGGCACGAACAACCGTCGATGCCAATAATCAAAACAACCAACGCCAAATGCGAAAATCGAGTCAAACTGAAAGCAAATTTCTCGCGGCTCTAAAGACTAAAGACATGGTGATCTATATGGGTCATGCACGAAATGGAGGGGGGCCTGATTTTTACCCACCGGTTTACTCTTCAGGCTCAAATGTTGATTATGGCCATTACCAAAGAACTCAAAACGGTATCAAGAAAATGCTAGGCGCACTTTCAAGCACGACAAATGATGCTCCAATTATAGGGATGCTAGCTTGCAAAAGTACTGGCCTGTTTGCTGCCTCTATTCGAAGGCAAGCTCCGAGCAGTATACTTGTAACTGCTGACACTCTCTTTAATTACGATGAGATTCTGCCAACTGGTTTAGCTATGGTTGAAGCACTGATGCAGCACCAATGCGGGGATTCATTTACGCGTAGTCTGCGAACTGGTGTAACAAATCCAAATCAGTTGAATATTTTTCGGTAGAATTTTGAATTTCCCTGGCGATTTCAATAACTTGTGGTCCCATTTAGAG
>JABSOQ010000134.1:5458-9950 GCA_013216195.1 Bdellovibrionales bacterium | reverse complement strand
GAGAATCATGAACAATTCCATGTAGTTCTCATTCACTGGTGGGCATGTACTTTGGATTACAAAGACGTTTGCGCCTCGAACACTCTCGTGAATTTCAACTTGAACTTCGCCATCGGCAAATCGGCCAATGTCACAGTGGCCGAGCTCCATTCCAGCAGCAGCAGCAACTTTACGCGCGAAGTCTAAATTCGAATTTCCTGCAAAAATTTTCATCTGATTCATGGTTCAGGTGTTGTGCCATAACCAGCTCTTAAAGTCTAGGGCATGCCCTTTAAAATGCTGAAGAAATCGCAAATCTTCAGGCTCGAATTTTTGCCTTAGAAAGAGGTCCGAATGCTAGGTGCAGTTTATTGACAACGTGAGCATGTGTGAAAATAATTTAGGATATGGACATGGACTTAGATTATCCAATGAAGCAACAGCCAGCCAGCAGAGAAACCTCTATTGAAGAGCATGCGGGTTGGCAGGTTGTCACGATCGAGGATCGGGTAGATGCCTTCAATACAGACAAGTTGATCGACGATATTGAAGCCATCATCGAGTCGAACTCTCCGTTTCTCATACTGAACCTTGAAACGACGACTTTCATTAGCTTTCCGTTTATTAAAAAACTCAGTGAGTGGGCCTTTCGTTTGAAGCAGAAGGGGCTACCTTTCATTCTGCTTAAGCCCTCAGAGAAAATTAAACGGCAGATCGACATCTTCTCAAAGCTTGAAGACTTTCAGGTCTCGAGAACAGAAGATGAGCTTCCGCCTACAGACGATCTTTCAGCATCTCTATAAAGGCTCTTACTGCCTTCGATCTATGCGAAACCTTGTTTTTGAACGCTGGGCCCAAATCAGCAAAAGTTTTGCTTTCGCCTTCGGGAACAAAGATTGGGTCATAGCCGAAGCCAGTTTGACCCGCGACCTTTTGTGAAATCTCACCCTCAACAGAGCCGTTAAAAACGAACTCTTCACCTTCAGGTGATATAGCAACCAAACTGCAAATGAAGCGGGCTTTGCGATTTTTGGGGCTGCGAATTCTGAGCATTTTCATGACTTTGGCAACGTTCTCCATGTCAGAGGCGTTATCGCCGGCGTAGCGAGCAGAATAGACTCCTGGCTTTTTATCGAGACCATCCACTTCAAGCCCGCTATCTTCAGCGAGTACCCATGCCTCGTCTTTTATGGCACGCAAAGATTTGGCTTTGATTCTTGCATTGGCCTCAAAAGTATCAGCGTCTTCAACAGGGCTTGAGTATGTGGCAATTTCTGAAGCCAAATGCAGGTCAAGTGGCAAACCCTGTGAAAGGTTTCTGAACTCATTGATCTTGCCCTTATTGAAGGTTGCAAACCAAATCTCCACGATTAGGCCTCACTTTTTGGAAGAGGGTAGAAAGCACCTATGACCTCTTGCTGAACTTGAAAAAGTTGTTTGCAGGCCGATGATGCAAGCTCTGTCATCTTGTCGAGGTTATCTCGAGAAATAGTTTGCCCTTCAGCTGTACCTTGCACTTCAACAAAGTCGAGATCGTTGTTCATAACAAAGTTGGTATCGGCTCCGCATGAGAAATCCTCTTGATAATCAAGATCAACCAAGACCTTGTCTTCAAACAGACCTAAGCTCACTGCTGATACGTAACTCTTAAGCGGAATCTCTTTAAGCTCTCCCTGTGACTTGAGAAACTCAAGGGCTAGAGCTAAGGCGACAAAGCCACCCGTTATTGCAGCTGTTCGAGTGCCGCCGTCGGCTTGGATAACATCGCAGTCGATTTGAATTGAGCGTTCACCCAAGGCTTTCAAGTCGACAGCAGAGCGAAGAGAGCGACCAATGAGCCGAGAAATCTCCTGCGAGCGACCGCTATTTGCAGCTTTGTCTCTTCGAATTCGAGTATGAGTAGAACGAGGTAGCATGCCGTACTCAGCACTCACCCAGCCCTCGCCTGAGCCTTGCATCCATTTGGGTACATTAGGCTCCACTGAAGCTGTGCAAATCAGTTTGGTGTTGCCAAACTGAACTTCGACACTTCCCTCAGCATGAAGGATCACTTCGGGAACGATTTTTACAGGACGCAATTGTTCATCATTTCTTTGATAGGATCTCATGCTCTGGTTGTATGAGCTGGTTTAGCGATTGTCTATAGATTCTTTGTAATCAATAAGGCCCTTGTAGAGGCTGTCGGCAACCAATTGCTGGTACTGGGATGACATGAGTTTTTTGGCCTCTCTCGAGTTAGAGACAAAGCCAATCTCGACTAACACGGCAGGTATTTCTGACCTTGAAATCACATAAAAAGGAGCTTGGCGGATGGTGTTTTTTGGGCGCTTTTTGTAGCCTTTCCATGATCGCACAATTGATTTCGAAAGATCACCGCTTCGGGAGACCTTTTGGTTTCGATAGAGATCATAAATAATGTTCTTCACCTCGTCTTTTACGCCAGAGAACTGTCGACTTCTTGGGTGTGGCACGACAGGTGAGCGGTCTCCGGCAGCCATGTGGCCATTGTGATGCCCTTCAAGGCTCGCCAAAAACAGGTTTTCTTCCTCGGGAGGCAGCTGATTTTGAAAGTAGACTTCGAGGCCTTTTGCTTTCTTATCGGGAGAAGAATTGGCGTGGATGCTGAGCAGTACGTCAGCCCCCATTTTGTGAGCCTCAGAGACTCTCCTGCTCAAGGGAGAAAAGACCTCGGTTTTTCTGCTGAGTTGGGCTTCGAATCTTGGGTCTTGCGCGAGCTGCCTCCCCAGTCGCTTGGCTATTTTGAGAACTAAGCCGCTTTCTTTAAGGCCATTAGATGTGGCACCAGAATCTCGACCTCCGTGACCAGGGTCGATTAAAACCCTTAAGGGGGCGGCTTCGCCAAACTGGCAAACTAGTGCAAGCAACAAGATGATGAAGGGGAAGCCTCTGCGCATGACTTCTATTGTAGAGCGAAACTCGCGAGGTCAGCAGTCTCGTTACTTAAATTTAGACGAAGATTGGTCGGCAAATTTTTCTATACTTTTTATATAGGGCAAATTTAGGGCAAAAAAATAGCGACCTGGAAAAAGAGGGGGGGACCAGGCCGCCAAGGGGGGATACACACCATACAGCAACTGTGGTGCCAACTTTTGAAGCTTAATTTGTGAGTTAATGTTCAACATGTTCGACTTGAGATGTCTCATTCTGGAGCTCCAGTTCCAAAAACGAACCGCGTCATAAAAAAGTTACCATTTTAAACTATGCGTCATTTTAAGGCTATGGTCGAGCTTGCCGATAACTAATCAAAGCAACGAGGAGAATTATCATGCTTCCCCGAACTCTCAACTGGACAATGGTCGCATTGGCGATTCTTTCATTCGCTTTAGTTTTGGCTGCACCAAGCTTGGCTGTAGCTCAAGAAGACTTGGCTGATGTTGAAGCCGAGATGGAAGATGCGCTGGCCGAGTCAGAAGCAGCTATCGAGCGAGCCCGCGAGGCCCAAGAAAAAGAAGCTGAAGAAAAGGCAAAGTTAGCTGAGGCGAAGGCCGAAGCTGAATCAGCCAGGGCCAGGGCCAATTCAAAAGAAAAAGACGCCAAGGCCGAAATTGCTGAGGCTGAAGATTCGATTTCTCGGTTGAAGAAAGAACAGAACAATTATGAGAAGCAAACTACCGAGGCTAATGCTCAGTATGAGGACTATGAGCAGCGAATCTTGAAAAAGAAGAAAGAGGTCGAGACAGCCAAAGTCGTTGTTGAAGAGACAAAAGTAGAGGCTGACAAAGCCAAGACCAAAACAGCAGACCTTGTAGAGAAATTCAGAGAGGTTGAGTCTCGAATGGTTGAGTGGAACGACGAGAAGCAAATTGCTTTAAAAAACCTTGAGCAGGCCAAGAAAGAAGAGGCCGAAGCCAAAAAGAAGCTCGAGATGAGCAAAAAGAAAGAGATGAAATCAGCAGAGCAATTGAAAAAAGAGATCAAGAGCCTGAAAGAACAGTTTAAGAAGTCTAAAGATATGGAAGCCAAGTATGGGGCGGAGGCTCGTAAAGAAAGAGCAGAACTGGATAGGTTAAAGGAAGAAGTGGTAATGGCTCAGACTGAGGCAGCGCAGGCTAAGCGCAGGGCTCAAGAGGCAAAAGAAAGAGCTGACAAGGTCAAGCAAGAGACCATGGCCAAAAAGCGCAAGTATCAGAGCCAAAAAGCAAGGGCGGTTGCGAGTGCAAAGGCGTCGGGTTCGAAAGAAGCAGACGCTCGCATCACAGCAGCTGGATACAAAGAGAAGCAGGCTGAGTACGGTAACACTTCAGGGAAAAACAATGTTGCTGTCAATTTGAAGTCTAGGGTTGCCCGCCTTCAAGTTAAAAAGGCTTGCAACATTCGAAGGGCACCTTCATCAAAAGGAAAAATTTTGACCAAAACAAAAGCGGGTCAAAAGGTGCTAGTGCAGAGGTACAACAAATCATGGCACAAGCTTAAAACGAAGAACAACGCGCGAGCTTACATCTCAAAGGGATGCTTCTAGACGATGAGCGACTTAAAGCCTGAGAGACTTTGG
>JABSOQ010000134.1:0-5448 GCA_013216195.1 Bdellovibrionales bacterium | reverse complement strand
TGCGTGGTCTAACAACACTTGAGGCGAGAGCCATTGCCACATCTCTATCTCATATGGAGAAGATTCACTGGCTTGTTTGGAAAGAGAAGTGGGATGTTTGGCGGTCTATGGCTGATGTTGAAGACTTGATGACCCCGCTTTCAAGAGATGTCAGCGGCAAGATGCCCAAAGTCTCTCAGCAGCAAGACATAGATGACTTAGATGCAAGTGACCTCAACACAGTGCCGACTGAACTTACCAGTCAGGCTGAGACAGGCCTTCATGACATTGCCAAAGCTCGTCGAAGACGTGATGAAGTTGGTACACACGGTGGCCGAAGGCGTTCAGACTCAAGACGACAAAACGATGACAGCCGACGAGAGCGAAGAGGGGATTCTACCGATGGTCGCGAGCGCAGACGGGCCGAGCGCTACAACCCCTCAACCGTAGAAAACCTTGGTGATATCACTATGGCAGATGGTACCGCTTTTACAGATATAGACTTAGAGGTGTTAGAATCTTCGAAAGTGACGGGACAGGGTTTGAAGGACTTTAAGGCGAGAAGCTTTAAGCGTCACCGAGCCAGATTGAAAGTTGTGAT
This sequence comes from Bdellovibrionales bacterium, assembly GCA_013216195.1. Classification (GTDB taxonomy): domain Bacteria; phylum Bdellovibrionota; class Bdellovibrionia; order Bdellovibrionales; family UBA1609; genus JABSOQ01. Next base: position 4,868 of record JABSOQ010000134.1, on the reverse strand, counting down.
TTCAGCATCAGCAGGGCAGTACTTCGAGAGCTTCACTGAAGATGCTTCAGTGGGCGGTTTGAGACTTGTGAACAGCCTGCCGGCTTGGGCTATAGGAAATGTGCAGGTAAAGCTTATCAACGAATCAAAAAGGCAGGCTATCGAGATCACATGCTTTGTGATCGAGGGGCAGAAAAAAGACAACCGAAGACGACTTATGGTCCTTCCTCTGAAAAAGAAGGCAGAGGAAGTTCAGTTCGATAAATGGCTAGAGGCGGCCTAGAGGCCGTCTCCATCACCGGCGTCTGAGGCATTGTCGCTATCAGAGCCTTCAAAAGGTTGAGATTCAGGTGACTTGTATGGCGGTGTAAAGATGCCTTTTCCGCCAGGCTGAGATCTTTCTCCACGATTTGAGAATTTTTTTGCCATGTCTTTGAGCTTGGCCGGTTCGTTGTCTTGGTGGCGCTCAACATATGGTTTCTTTTCAGGGAAGGTCTCAACATGCAAGGTTTGAGTTGGGTAAGCAAACTCGACACCGAGCTCAGCAGCAAGGTCAATTATTTGTAGATAAACGTTTTGTTTTACGACCAATTCTTCAGACCAATCATCGACTACTAAGAAAAAATACACCATGATGTTAAGGCTCGAGTCACCAAAGCCTTCAAACACAACGTGAAAATAATCTTTTCTGACATTTGGGTGGGCAAACAAAATGTTTTTGATGCCTTCTAAAAAGGCTTCAATCTTCTCTGTTGGCGTATCATAGGTGATGCCTAAGCTTGTGACAGTTCTTCGGTACTCTCTTAGGCCTAAGTTGTCGATGTTGGTAGTCACTAGCGCAGAGTTAGGCACAGAGATCAGAGAGTTGTAGAATGTGCGAACTCTTGTTGATCGGAAACCGATGTCTTCAACGGTACCTTCAACACTATTTGTCTTGATCCAATCTCCGATCCGAAAAGGTTGATCAATCAAAATCATAATCGAGCCAAAAAAGTTTGCAGCAGTATCTTTTGCAGCTAGAGCAAACGCCAAGCCCCCAAGCCCCAGACCAGCAAGTAGCGACATGACATTAAACCCAAGGTTTTGAATGACAAGCAAGACTCCAAAAACAACAGTCAAGACTCTTACTGTTTTGGCGATTAAGGGCATCAGGTGGTCATCGAGTTCGTTTTCAGTAGATTCAGCCCAGCGCATGAGACCAATCTCAACTACGTCAACAAGTCTGTACAAGCCCCAGACCACTGAAACTCCAAAAGTCACCTTCACAACAGTCAGCAAAACTGTCTCAGTGAGACCTTCGAACTGAAGCAAATGCACCGTGAAGAACCAAAACCCAGAGGCCGCGATTAAGCCGATTGGCCTACTGACTGCGTGATGGGCCTTGAAAGGAATCGATTCTTTGTCTTTTGAAACCAAACCTTCGAAAGAGTTCCAGATACCTTGGCTCAAGATTTTGACAAATAAGCCAATGAAGGTACTTGCAAGTAGTGCTAACAGCTGCCACAGCTTATAGCCTAAGACATCTTGTCGTGCCCACTCAGGCACGATGTCATCTTGCCAAGGAGCTTTGTAGAGGGCACCTTGGCCAGAGCCTTTGACATAGGGAAGGTCCTTGACCTTGTTGTAAAACTCTTTCGTTCTAGCCACAGTTGCTGGTGAAAAGAGAAACTCGCCACTTCGTTCGCCCTCTATAATTTTTGAGATCACAATCTCAGTGTCTTTTAGTCTCCATCTCTCGGTTGCAGGGTCTTCCGGGATGTAGTCGTAGTTGATTACAATGACTCGGTCGATGGTCTCTTTAAGTAGAATTGCAACTTCGCGACCCCGCTCCTGCCGGGTTATGGGTGACTCATTGTCGAGATTGAGGGTGCGAACGGCATCATTCAGTCGAGCGAGCAACTTCTCATCACCAGTTTTGACTCCTTTTCGGTAGTCGTTCATGGCCTCCATGTAAGACCGCATGGTGTCTCGAGGGTGGTCGGTCTTTAGAGGTTCGAGGGGAGAGCGAGCAAAGCTTAAGTTTGAAATCACAGCTGCGCTCAACAGTAGCATGCCTAGAAATGGTTTCATTGATGCGGTCCTTTATTGAGATGAACCTTAAGCCTATTAATTCGAAGAAATCGAGTCAAATTGACTTGGGCTAACAGCCACCCTTTTTAACAGAGATAGCGCAAGGGAGGCTCGTAGCTTTACACAGCCAAAAAAAACCTGGCCATGGTCTGAGATTTTAGACATGATAAGCCGCTGGCTATTAATGGCTCACTATTTCGGGAGAATTCATGTGACTCTAACTTCAGCAAAGTCAATTCAACAAAGGTTTAAGGTATGGCTCGTGCGTTCTATAATGGCGGTGGTCGCGATTCCCTTGTCTGATGGTGAGGGCTGGCAAAATTTGAGTTTTTCAAAGATTCCCGCAAACAAAGTTACTCATTCTGAGGCTGGGCTTGAAGTTGCTGTAAAGGCCTCGGCCTCGCCTTTGATCTACCCCTTAAAAAAGCCGATTCAGATTTCTTCACTTTCAGTTAAAGGTGAGGTGAATAGGCTCGTGAAGCTCGCAGAGGTTGCACAGGGTGAAAAGGGAGCTGATGACTTTGTGCTCCGAGTGGGCTTTGTGATCCCCGGCAGTAAAAGCCTCAACTGGGCTCAAAGAATGGTCGCCGCCGATTGGGTTCTCAAGCTGTTCTCTTTGGCTCCCAAAGGCTCAGGAGTTGATCACATTTACTTTTTAAACCTTGGTCAGGTTGAGGCAACGAAAGGCCGCGAACGCGAGCACCCATTGAGCGATTTAATAAAAGAGAAGAACGAGTGGGTCATTTCAGAGCCAGGTATGTTTGAGCTGAGTGCCAACTTCTCTGAGCCAAAAACTGTAGCTGCAGTTTGGATCTCAATCGATGGTGACGACACAAAGTCAGAATTTGTCACCAAGCTCAAGTCATTAGAACTCACTTCAGTTTCGGAAAACTGATTTTTTCAGACTGATCTCCCGATTTGATTTCAAGGTTCAGATCTTGCATTTGGTCTTTTGGCTTTTCGAGTGTGAAGTACGTTTCGCCGTCTTTGTCTTTAACTTTAGTTAAGACAACCTTGGTCTTTTTGTCACCAAGGCCGTACTCGGCAGTTATTTCAGTTTTGTTGAAATCAACTTTGGCTGACTCGTTGCCTGAGACAAAAAAACGAAAGATCGAGTCTTTGGGATCTGCCGTGACCTGAAAGAGTTTGCCGGCTTGAGTAAGGTTATTGAATCCCTTGTTGGTCATGTCGAGGTCTTCTGTTTGTGCGAACAAAAAACCTGACAGACCTAGTGAAAGCAGAGTCTTAATCAACAAACTCATGATTCTCCATCCATTTCGGGTCTAGAAACTTTGTCATATAATTGCGAATGCCATCGCTTAAGATTGCAACACAGTTCTGGCCCTCTGAAAGCTCTGCTGCAGCTTGCAAGGCTCCAACCATAGTGGCGCCACAAGAGCCTCCAACTAACAAGCCCTCTTCACGAATCAACCTGCGAGCCATCAAAAAGCTCTCTTTGTCTACGGTCTTGATCCATTTGTCGACCATGCCTCTGTTGAGCACATCTGGTACGAAGTCGTAGCCGATGCCTTCAACAAGGTAAGTGCCAACCTCATGATTGTCGTCTGCCAAAATTGAACCCACCGGGTCTACGCCTACAATTTTTACGTCGGGGTTATGCTCTTTGATTCTCTTTGAGATTCCCGTGATGGTACCGCCGGTACCGGCACTAACTACGACCATATCGACTTTGCCGCCAAGATCTTCAAGTATCTCAACACCTGTGCCCTCATAGTGGGCTGCAATGTTTGATGGGTTTGAGTACTGATCAAGAATGTGGGCGTTTGGCATTTCTTTCTCGAGCCTTTTTGCTACCCCGATATGGCTTTCTTCAGAATCCCAAGCAGCTTCAGTCGGAGTGCGAATGATCTCGGCGCCCAGGGCCGCCAAGGTCATTTGCTTTTCTTGGCTCATTTTTTCGGGCAATGTGATAATGACCTTGTAGCCTTTAACCGCACCGGCGAGCGCAATGCCAATGCCAGTATTTCCGCTTGTGGGTTCAATGAGTGTATCACCTGGTTTGATTCGGCCTTGCTTCTCGGCGTCTTCAACCATTCTGTAGCCAATTCGGTCTTTGACAGAGCCCCCCGGGTTAAGAAACTCAGGTTTCACATACATGTTGCATTTGAGATCTGATCCGATCCGGTTTAGTTTCACCAAAGGTGTTTTGCCGATCACTTCCAGAATGTTGTTTGCTAACATGCAGCCCCCATGTGTTTGAAAACAGCAAAAATAGTTCGACCAGGCCGCTTAAGCAACGAGGATTCCTGACGCGAGGCGTTTCTGGCCATCTAGGTCTAAGTTCATGTAATCACTGTTGCATTCGGATCAGGTTAGAAGTTACGCTTTATAGGTGTCTGAAAGCGAAGATCAAAAAAAATCAGAATTAGAAGAGCTTCAGGGTGCCGACCGCCTAGAGAAGGCAGTCGCTTTGCATATTCATGCTATTAATACCCCAGTCATGATTCTTGAAGGTTACCTGCCTGAGCAGCCAGGAGAGCCTCTTTCAGAAAAGGCTCTTGAGAAAATCAAAAGGTCATTAGACAAAATAAAGAACTTCACTGGCGAGCTGAAGTCAGAGCTTATTCAATACCGAACTGATAAGTAGAGCTAGAGCCTTTACAATCAAGAGATCGAGCCCCTAATGGAAAGCTCATATACGACTAGCAGGCTTTAATCGTTAAACAAGAACTCGAGTATTTCAGCCTTGCGTTTGATGGTGTCGTGAAAGCCCATTTCAACAAGCTGAGTGGTGTAAAGCGAATCGAATAGCAAGTAGCTAGCGAGTTCTGAGTACTGATTCTCGGAGCCTAAGCCGC
>JABSOQ010000133.1 GCA_013216195.1 Bdellovibrionales bacterium | reverse complement strand
TTTAGGCTAGCTCCCTCCAAAAGTCTAGGAGTCCTTCGTTGGTAGTAGATCGGTCACGAGTTTGACAGACTTTAGAATCACTGGGATCATCGCATTCTCCTTGTAGGCAGAAGAAAGTACCTAGAGACGAGGCAATAGGCACACTCTTTTGCGGCGAGTTATCGGAACAAAACGCCTCCCAAAATACCGTGTCAGAACCTTGTTGGAGTGATGGTCAGGGCTCCATTTTAATTGCCGATTCCGGGCAACAGGAGTTTGGAACTCATCAGAATTGTGATAGATCTGATGCCATAAAAACTCCGAACTAAGGAAGATGCCGCTATGATGGTTCCTTTTATCGATCTCAAAGCTCAATACAGTAAACTTAAGCCCCAAATTGATGAGCGAATCCAAAATGTTCTCAATCACGCTCAGTTCATAATGGGCCCTGAAGTTGAGGAGTCTGAAAAAGCCCTAGCTGAATACGTAGGCTGCAAACATGTCATTACAGCAGGCAGCGGCACAGATGCCGCGATTGTAGCCATGATGGCCTGGGGAATCGGCTGCGAAGACGAAGTGATCACGACTGGTTTTTCGTTTATCGCCACTGTCGAAACCATCTGTCTGGTTGGTGCCAAACCCATTATGGTCGATATTGACCCAAAAACTTACAACATAGACATCAACCAAATCGAGAAAGCCATCACGAACAAGACCAAGGCGATCGTGCCGGTCTCTCTCTATGGCCAACCCGCCAACATGGACGAAATCAACGCCATAGCCAAGAAACACAATTTGAAAGTCATCGAGGACGCTGCCCAAAGCTTTGGAGCCAACTACAAAGACAAGAAAAGCGGCAACCTGTCTGATTGTGGTGTTACTAGCTTCTTCCCTGCAAAACCTCTCGGGTGTTATGGAGACGGCGGTGCGATCTTCACAAACAATGATGATAAAGCTGAGGCCTGCAGGCAGGTGAGGTTCCACGGTCAGACTGGTCGCTACTACCATGAAAAAATTGGAGTGAATGGTCGAATGGACACACTTCAGTGCGCTATTATCATCGAGAAACTCAAAGCCTTCCCAGAAGAATTAGCAGAAAGGCAAAAATTGGCTTCCCACTACAGTGAAGTCCTAGCTCCATTGACTGACAAGGGCGTGACTTTACCTCATGTCGAGTCTGACAGAACTTCTGCCTGGGCGCAGTACACCTTGAGAGTGCCGAACCGAGAGCAAGTGCAAGCGAGCCTTAAAGACAAGGGCATTCCAACAGCTGTTCACTACCCGAGAACTATGGCGGCCCAGCCAGCCTACTCAAATAAAGACTTTGTACCTTTTGGTCTACCCGAAAGTGAGAAAGCTTCTCAGGAAGTGATGAGCCTTCCTATGCACCCTTACATGAGCGATGAGGATCGAGACAAAATCACAGCCGCAGTGTTGTCTTGCTTTTAATGAAAACAACATTGGAGCGCTGACCTTGCTGTTAGCCCCGTGAAACAACTTTTCACCAGGGGTTAGGCGGACCGACCTGCTTTGAGTTACCTTCGGTTTAAGCCTTGCAATTTTGACCGGGCAGCATGAAATGCTTGGAGCCCCTCACGATTTGAACTTGCCGACTCGGCGAGCTTCAGGTTTAAGCCTAATTTTACCTTTTATTTGAACCCCGAAAAGGAGGCCACTGTGATACGCGAGGCTACCAAAGAAGATATCCCCGAAATCTTAAGGCTGATTCAGTTGCTGGCTGAATATGAAAAAGAGCCTGATGCAGTGAAAACCACTGCCGAGGATCTGCTTAGAGATGGCTTCTCTGACAAACCTTACTTCAACTGCTTGATGGCAGAGCATGAGGGAGTAGTTAGAGGTTTTGCGTTGTACTTCTACAACTGGTCAACCTGGGAAGGACGACCAAGCCTTTACCTCGAAGACCTTTTCGTAGAACCCGAAGCTCGAGGTTCGGGCCTAGGTCTAGAGCTACTTAAAACTCTTGCTGGCATTGCTGTAGAGAAGAATTGTAAGAGATTTGAGTGGAGCGTGCTTGACTGGAACCAGCTGGCTAGAGACTTTTATCATAAGCTTGGCGCGAAACACATGGAGGGTTGGCTCCCTTACCGAATGGAGGGAGAGGCACTTAAGCGCTTGGCAGAAAAGGGCTAGCTCGTGTTTATTGAAACAGCAACAAGGTCTGTCGCAAAATCTCTTTCGTGGAGAGTCTTGGCGACACTCACTACATTTTCACTGGTTTACATCTTCACCGGACAAATCGAAACCGCGATTACTGTTGGTGGTCTCGAGGTTTTCGTCAAAATGGCAGTTTATTACTTGCACGAACGCGGCTGGAATAAACTCAATTTCGGTAGAAAAGAGATCAGGCCCGTCGTGGTTTGGCTCACCGGCCTGTCAGGTTCAGGCAAAGGTCGTCTAAGTGAGAAGATTGCTGAATGGCTAGATTCTAAGGCTCTTAAGACTGAGCGCATTGATGGGCCAAGTGTAAGAAAGTTGTTCCCCGAGCTCGGCTTCAGTAGGCCAGAGCGAATCGGTCACATCAAACGCGTCGGTTTACTGGTCTCTACCCTAGAAAAAAATGGAATTTTTGTGGTGGCCTCGTTTGTATCTCCAGACCAAGATGCAAGAGAGTTCGTGCGCTCACTCTGCAAAAATCACATTGAGATTCATATAGCCAGCCCCTTTGACTACACTCGCAATGAAAAGCACCGAATGCTCGTTGAGAGAGCCAAGGCTGGTGAAATCGAGAACTTTGCTGGCATCAACGAGGCTTACGAAGAACCCCAAAACCCAGACCTTCGCATAGACCTAAGCAATGAAGAGGATGAAGTCGCCCTACAAAAGATCTTTCAACTCATTGAGCAAAGGATGCACGCAGGCTAACATGAAAGGGTGGAAAACTTTCATCGATGGGTGATGATTGGCGTAGCCATAATTGGGGCTCACGCACTTCATCTCAGCACACTAGGTACAGAAAACATCATTATCGGTAGCGTAACCGAGCAAATTGGCTACCCTCCAAAATCGGTTTTCCGTTGGTATGCGAAAACGATAGCCAAGTTTGAGACTGAAGAAGGGCTTGAAAAACCTTTGCACTTTGCTCTCAAGCAGTGTGCCTCTTTTGACCCTCTGACTCTCGACTGCCTGAAGCTATTTGAGATCATGAAAAAAAAGAAGACCATAAACTTCAACGACCGCTCAAACTCACCCTACAAATTCACGCCTACCTACATTGCGATCATGAATTGCAACCTCGATATGGTGATATATTTGAGAGGCAAAAATGTGAATGTAGACAAAAAACCTGGCCCCGGAGCTTATGAAAACGTCAACACTTTGCAGTTCTTGTACTCAACCAGCTGCCTGAACAAAACACAGCTAAAACAAGCACTTTTCGGCAAGGCCTCAAAAAAGTATTACGGTGACTTTCTTGAAAGCAAAAGCTGGAACCGATCGAAGCTCTTTCAATAATTAGAAATTCTCGCGAGCCATCCGCTCGCTCACACTATTTAATCGCTTCTAAAATATAGCTCTCAAGCTTTTCTACTGCCTCTTGCTCACTTAATTTTTGAGTCTCGAGGAGAACCTCTGGGTTTTCAGGCCTGTTGTAAGGCGAAGATACCCCTGTGAAGTCAAGAATCTCGCCCGCCATTGCGCGCTTGTAGAGGCCCTTCACATCTCGCTGAATGCACTCCTCTAGAGGGCAATCAACGAACACTTCATGAAACTTACCTTCGGGCACAACTGATTTCGCATAATCGCGGTCTTCTGAGAACGGTGAAACAAAAGAGCAGATCACAACATGCCCCATATGATACAACAGTCTCGCCGCCTCTGAAGCTCTACGAATGTTCTCTTTTCGGTCTCTTGCTCCAAAGCCTAAGTCTCCACAAATGCCATCCCGAAGATTGTCGCCATCTATGCGAACCACAGATTTGCCAGCTTCAAACAACTTTCTCTCGACTGCTTTGGCAATAGTCGACTTGCCTGAGCCAGAGAGACCCGTGAGCCAAAAAATCATGGCTTTATGGCCATTCTTTGACTCACGCTCGGAGAGAGGCACGAGCCCTTCGTCGAGAACAATGTTTGAACTGCGCTTCGATTCAATCTTGCGACTCTTGGCTTGCGACCTAGCTCGGATCATACCAGCTGCCACAGTTAAATTGCTATTGGGATCAATCAGCACAAAGCTTCCCGTTGAGCGGTTAATTTTGTAGGGATCACAAAAAATGGGAGCCGCGGTAGTAAGACTCACTCGGGCGATTGAATTCAGGTCAATATCTTCTGCCGATTTTCTATGAAGCGTGTTCACATCAATTTCATACTCGATGTTGCTTACGAAGGCGTCGACCTGATTTGTCGTATGCCGTAAGATGTATTTGGTCTGAGTGTTCAAATTTTTCTTGTCGTCCATCCAACAAACGATGGCTTCAAACTCGTTAGTCATTTGTGGGACATTGCTCTTTCGAACAATCATATCGCCTCGAGAGATGTCACGCTCATCTTCTAATGTGATGATTACTGACTGCCCTGCAATCGCTTTGTTGAGTGACTTGCCATAAAACAAGATGTCTTTCACCTTCGACTGTTGCTGAGATGGAAGTGCGGTAACCTCTTCACCAATCTGCAAGGTACCCGATTCAATTAAGCCTGCATAACCTCGAAAGTTCTGATCAGGCCGAATAACTGTCTGCACAGGAAACCGAAAGTCGATAAGGTTTTTATCTGATGCGATTGATACATTTTCTAGCTGATAAAGTACGGTCTGACCTTGATACCAAGGCATGTTCTCTGAAGGGTTGACTACGTTATCCCCATTCAAAGCGCTAATTGGAATGAAGCTCATATCGTGAATACCAAGCTTTCGAGAGAATTCTGAGTACTCATCTACGATCTTTTCATAGACCTCTTCAGAGTAATCCACGAGGTCCATTTTATTTATCGCAACGATCAAGTGAGGGATCCCGAGCAAAGAAGCTATCACTCCATGTCGGCGTGATTGGGTCGAAACCCCATTTCTAGCATCAATTATGATAATTGCCAGGTTTGCGGTCGATGCCCCTGTCACCATATTGCGAGTGTACTGCTCATGCCCAGGAGTATCGGCAATGATAAATTTTCGCTTAGGAGTTGAAAAGTACCGATAGGCAACATCAATTGTAATGCCCTGTTCTCGCTCAGATCTTAAGCCGTCTGTCAGCAGTGCGAGGTTGACTCCCTCTTCACCTCTTAAGGCTGAAGACTTCTCTAGAGCCTCCATCTGGTCTTGAAAAATCGATTTGCTATCAAAAAGAAGTCGACCAATCAGAGTACTTTTACCATCGTCAACACTACCTGCTGTCGTAAAACGTAACAGATCCATTAGAAGTACCCTTTCTTTTTACGATCTTCCATTGCAGCTTCAGATCTCTTGTCATCGGCCCTAGCACCACGCTCAGTAACTCGAGTTGAAGCCACTTCTTCTATGATCATATCAATATCTTTTGCATCAGACTCCACAGCACCTGTACAAGTCGCATCTCCAATTGTTCTGAACCTAACTAGACGTTTTTTATAAGCCTCACCATCAAGCAGGGTGTTAAACTCGGTGTTGGCTAATAGCACTCCATCGCGGTCAACGACTTCTCTTTCATGAGCAAAGTAGAGCTCTGGCAAAGAGATCTCCTCTCTCTTGCAATACGCCCAGATATCAAGCTCTGTCCAATTGCTTATGGGAAATACCCTCATATGCTCGCCGGGTTTCTTGAGCCCATTATAGAGGTTCCACAACTCAGGCCTCTGATTCTTTGGATCCCACTGACCGAACTGGTTTCGAAACGAAAAAAACCGCTCTTTGGCTCTAGCTTTTTCTTCGTCTCTACGAGCTCCACCCATTGCAGCGTCAAACTTGAATTCGCCAATAGCATCTAAAAGTGTTGTCGTCTGGAGGCCATTTCGACTCGGATTCACACCTTCTTCTTCTTGCACGCGGCCTTGATCAATTGAGTCTTGAACCTTACGTACAATCAAGTTGGCACCGATCTCCTCCATGTAGCGGTCTCGAAAACTCATGGTCTCATCAAAGTTGTGGCCAGTGTCGATGTGCATGAGCGGAAACGGAATCTTACCAGGTGCAAAAGCCTTTCTAGCCAAGTGGGCCATCACGATTGAGTCTTTGCCTCCTGAAAAAAGCATTACTGGCCGCTCTGTCTGTGCGTAAGCTTCGCGTATTACGAAAATGGCTTCAGATTCAAGAACATCAAGAGTATCCATGCAACCCCTCACAATTATGAGATAATTTCGTTGAGACATTCTCGCAACAACTGCGTGAAACATCTAGTCGGCTCGCTAAATGACACTAAGCACCAGCCGGTCGAATTAAAGCCGATACTAGATGTGGCAAAAGTCGCTAGAAAGTACGAATTTTTTATCCCCATGCAATCTGAATCTCAAGGTTAGATTGCTATCGATAAAGAGACAATCTCAATGAAGTCAAAGATGACTTTCCCCTCCAAAACAAGGTAGATTGCCAACACTAGCCTTGGCCAAAGGGCCAGAGCAATTCTCGGTAGAATTTGGGGTTCGATAATGCAAAGACAGCAAGTTGAAGACATCGCAAGAGAAGCTGGCAAAAAGATCTGGGAGATGTATCAAGGCACCCCCCTCGAGGTCGAGACCAAAGCTGATGACTCACCCGTTACTCAAGCTGACCTCGAAGCAAATCGCATCATCACCCTAGGCCTCGAGAAACTTGGTACCACTCCGATTCTGTCTGAGGAGGCACTCCCCGATTCAAAAGAACGCTTAGGCTGGTCAGAGTACTGGTTGGTCGACCCACTCGATGGAACCAAAGGCTTTATCAAGCGCACAGGTGACTTCACGGTCAACATCGCGCTGATTCGAAATCAAAAGCCTGTCATGGGGGTTATTTACGTGCCAAAAACAGAAGAGATGTACTCTGCAGAGCTCGGATCAGGTGCTTTTAAAGATGGCGAAACGATGTCTAATAAAAGGCAAGGCCCACCTACAGTGGCTGTGGCGTCTAAGCTTCACCAAGGCGAAGAAGCCGATTGGATGAACCGAATTGGCATCGAAGATACTGTGAATGTGAACTCCTCATTGAAGCTGTGTTGGCTTGCTGAAGGTAAAGCTGACATCTACCCTCGGAACAAACCCACCATGGAGTGGGATACAGGAGCTGGCGAAATCATTCTCACAGAGGCTGCTTGTCAGATTCTCTCTTTGCCAAGACTCGAGGCCATGCCACACAACCAAGAAGATTTGACCAATCCCGGCTTTATCGCTTTTAGAAGTAACCTGAATTTTGAAGCCTCCTCCGATAGCATTTGGCCAACACTGAAATAGGAGCAACACCATGACTCTCGACAACATTAAATCTTATCTGTCCAAAGATAAAAAGAAATGGCTACTTACTGGCTGCGCTGGATTTGTTGGCTCGCATATCCTCGAAACTTTACTTGAGGCTGGGCAAACCGTTGTCGGAGTAGACAATCTCACAACCGGCAGTGAAGAAAATTTAGAGGCTGCGAAAACAGCCGTCGGCAACGAGGCCTTTCAAAACTTCACTTTTGCTAAGCTCGACATCCAAAAGCTCGGGGGCTTCGAACTTTTTAGCGGCATCGACTTCGTGATTCATCAAGCGGCAATGGCTTCAGTTCCGCAATCAATGCAAGCCCCTATGCAAGCGTTTGACAACAATGTGCTAGGTACAGAGGTTGTCTTTGATCAAGCCAGAAAAGCGGGCGTTAAAAAAGTCGTGTTCGCGTCAAGCAGCGCAGTTTATGGCGATAATGCCGATGAGGTGAAATCGGAGATCGAGATCGGTGCACCACTCTCTCCTTACGGAAACTCGAAGCTGATTAACGAGAAACAGGCTCAACAACTTTCTCAGGTTTTCGGCATTCCTACTGTCGGCTTACGCTATTTTAATGTCTTTGGGGTGCGGCAAAGCCCTGAAGGCCCTTATGCAGCCGTGATTCCAGCCTGGCTAGAGGCGCTTCAAGGTGAGCAGGCTGTAAAGGTGTTTGGAGACGGTCAGCAGACCCGTGATTTTGTTCACGTCAAAGATGTTGTCAAAGCCAACCTATTGGCGACCAACTTTGAGCAATCCCCAAATAGTAGCCTCGTATTGAATGTAGCCGGTGGTGTAGCCACTAGTTTGCTTGATCTGCACCAAGCGATGGCGAAGTCACTGCAAAAAGTTTATCCTAGCAAAAAAGTTGTGGACCCGTTGTTCTTACCTGAGCGAGAAGGCGACATAAAACATAGCCTCGGCAGCATCAAAGCTCTGAAAGAACAACTCGATTTTCATCCCGATGTTTCACTGGAGCTAGGTCTGCAACAGATGTTTGAAAGCCAATAGGGAGATCTAGTTCTGTCATGGGCGGTTTGGTCAAATTCTTAAAATATACCTTTGTCACCTTGTTCACCTTAATACTGGTGTTTGCATTGGCGAGGGCATGGTGGCTAAGACCAAAAGTTTGGCTTGAACCCATTTCGGGTGGCCATGCCTACGACTCCCCAGTCGACCTTACGACCTTTCCTGGCGAACCCGACAAAATGATCGTGACCCAGAAGTACGGCAAAATCTTTTGGTTTGATAAATCTGATCCGACCCCAAACTTGATGCTCGATATCTCTGAGCGCGTCTACGCTGGCGGCGAAGAAGGTCTTCTGTCAATTGCGATTGACCCTGAGAACACCAACACAGCCTATATCTACTACTGCCTAGAAAAACCATTTCGCAACCGGCTATCGAGGGTCAAGATTCGGGAAGACCGTACACTCGATATAGAGACCGAAGAGATTTTGATCACATTTGAAAAACCAAAAACGGGACACAACGCTGGAGATCTTCAATTTGGGCCAGACGGCTACTTATGGGCAAGCTTTGGTGAGGCGGGCATGTACTCAAAGCGAATGGTCGAAAGGCTCGAGTCTTCGGTTCTGGGAACGATTATACGAATTGATGTCAGAAACCCATCCGCTGACAAGGGCTATTCGATTCCAGCCGACAATCCAAAATTTGACGATCCCAAAGTGCGACCCGAAGTCTATGCTCGCGGGTTTCGCAACCCCTGGCGATGGAACTTCATCGACGACAAAACCTTGCTAGTCGGAGACGTCGGACGAAACGATTGGGAGGAGCTCAATATTTCGAAAGGTGGTGAGCACTTTGGTTGGCCTATCATGGAAGGCTTTGATTGCGTGCCCCCAGAGAATAACGTCGACTGCAATAAAAAAGGTCTAACAGAGCCTATGATCTCTTTCTCACATGACGTGCTCAGATCAGTTATTGGTGGAGTCATCTACCGCGGAGAAAAGCTACCTTGGCTTAAAGGCAAAGTCATTTTTGCTGACTATCTAAGAGGCGTCATGGCTGTGCCACTAGAGAAAAGGGGTATTGTCACCAAGAAGTGGGATTCGGACCTCACTTTTTTGCACCCAAAATTGCCTATGAAATTTGGGCCCAACAAAGGCAGAACTATTCTACCCGTAGACTTTTTTCTTGGGGCTGATAATGAGGTCTACATTACTGCCATCAGCGGAGGCGTTTATCAGATGTCTCCTATCTCTTTTTGGCAGTCTATTCGGGGCTTTCTCTATATGCTGACCTCTTTTCGCTAATAGAACACCACCAATCAACAGCCACGAGTACCCATTCTTTCAAAACACGAGCCTTTGGTACAAAGAAACACACCCCCTCCAGGCTTTGACCATTGCCTAATGGCTCAATCATAAGTAATTTAAGGCTATGTTCATCAAACGTCGCCCAGCCACAGCTTTGATTATTGCCTATCTGGCTGTTCTCATTCCATCGGCCATGGTGCACCTATTAGACTCAGATTTTGCAGGAGCTCTGACTGTTGAGAGTGCATCCGCAGACATCCTAGCCGGTGAAAAGCTCTACAATGCCAAAGCTTGTATTGGTTGCCACGGCAAGGCTGGCAAAAAACCTCAAGTTGAAACCTACCCCGTACTGGCATTTCAGAACGC
>JABSOQ010000132.1 GCA_013216195.1 Bdellovibrionales bacterium | reverse complement strand
CATTTTCTAACCGTGCCGCAGTTGGCGTTTAGCTCGTAATCAACTGCTATAGTGAAGCTAATGTAATCATCACTGATGTCTCTTGATCCCTGCACCACCTGCGACTTTTTGCGGTTGTAGCAACGGTTCAGACCTCGACTTGAAGAATGAAACGGAAAAGTCGAAGCTTCTGCGATATCTGTGTTTGACCAGTCAACTCGAAAGTAGCGCTTCTTATACCAGGGTCTGAAGTTGTCTTCTTCTTCTCTGTTAGTTGGTCGGCCATCAATTTCAGACAGTCTCTTCTCGAAATGATCGACGTTCCAGGAGGCAATTAACTCACCTGCAACTGAAGGGTCACCATTGTTGATGTTATTGGCGTTTTCGTAGCGCAACTGATCTCTGGTAAATCGAAATTGCCCCGCACGCATTTGGCTTTGATAGCCCGCGAAAAAGGGGCCGCCGTTGCCAGAGGTCTTAACCACTGTGACTTTCGAAAACCAAATATTACCGTTGCCAATTAAGTTCTGCTGGCTGATTTGCTTTTCGCTCATTGTTTTCGTGAAAAGGCTCTTGGCTAGAATGTCTCGGTTACCATCGGGCACTTTTTGAACTGGTCTTTGCTCAGCACAGCCGATAAGTAGGGCCAACGCCAGTGCAAATAATGTATTGATCTTCATATTTCTCATCGAGTCGCCCCTCCGATTGGCCGAAGCCCTTCTTCTCTTTTTACGTAAATCAAAATTTCAGACAGAGCCCGGTTGTCGAAGGCTAAGCGAACACCCTGCTCAGGGAACTCAAGCTGAACAATTCGGCCATCGCTATCACCCGACATTTTCTGTTGATAGGTGCAGTCAGCTCCCTCGGCCTCAATCGCAGCTTTCAGACCTTCAGCAACAAGGCTATCGAGCTGACCGACCTCTGCTGTGAAGCCGCTCAAGCCACATAAACCCTCGATCTTACCGAACGGAAGACCAGAGATCCCAACAACTCTTTGCTGGTTGTCTGAGCCTGGCACGGCCTGAAGCAGTAACTTCACTCCGCCCTCCGAAAGGCTAACGCGATTCACTTCAGCAAAGTTCTTGGCAGTCGAGCCCTCTGAGGTCTCGAGAAACTCGAATAGCAACTCGGCTACATAAGGTGCGCGGTCAGAAACAACACCTTCGCCAGCTGCTACGTTAGACTGAACTGTGACATCAGCTTCACCTTTTGCGATATCGATATTCTCGACACCTATCACTTGGCCAAGCTGAACACCCATCATACCTCGAGAGCTGACATCTACCCCGAGTCCAAATGATGGCATAACCACTTTTCTGAACTCTGTGTTAACGTCATTCACTTCTATCGAGAAGGTCGCATTTTCTTCTTCTAAACTAAACTGGTAACGAAAAGACTTCTGCTGATCGGCATCCCACTTGTGCACCACACCACTCATGGTTCTGTTACCACGACGGTTGTGCTCGCCAAAAACTCTCGGAAACACAGACTGCAAATGAGAAGGAGCCGCACCTTTTTGAACTTGCTCAGCAATAAAGGCATTGAATGTCTTTACGAAATTCGACTGCAAGACTTTGTCATTCTCAAGAGACCTCATTTTGGGCTTCAGACGAAACACCTCAACACCTTCGTTTTGATACTGAGGCAAAGAATCATCGCGCTTCGGATTTTTCTCCTGGGCTACGATTTCAATAGACTTATCTGGATACTTCACAACCCAAATGGGCTTTCCGCCAGCTGCGAACTGAGAGGTAAAGCCTGTACCAACAGCGAAAGTGGTGACCACTTCGTCGTCAGAAGGCTCTTGGTAGTCTCGGTCATACTGAGAGCGGGACGTAAAAACAGAGACCCCGTTGAGTCTCTGCAAGAAACCATCGAGATAGTTTTCAAACATGCTGTAATCAAAGCCAGCTCTCACTTTAAGCTTACCCCAGCTCAGCCCGAGCGGAATCACGGGGCTTCCTGCAACAAGGGCATCTTCTTCTTTCAGCAAGAAGGCACCTTCTGCGATATCAAAAGTGTTCTGAAGTCTCTCAGCTGGCAAACTCGGCAGCACTTTGATTTGTATCAGACTCTTTCTAACGTCTCTGCTGTAAAGCAAGATCATCCCTGGCAAGATATGAACGATCAACTCCGAGTTGGTGATCGCACTGCACGAACCATCGGCCACACAGTCATAGCCTTCTGGAGCGCTCTCATAGAAGTTGTAGAGGTCGCGAAGTAAGCCTTCACCTTTCGGATCAGCTTCGGTGAAATGAGCCTTCATCTCTGTTGGAATTCGAACCGTGCCATACTTTTCAGGCACTGGCAGTTCACCTTGATAGTCGTTGAACAAAATGAACTGCTCTGGCTTTCGGGTCTGGTTGTTATTCCAAATGATCAACATGCCCTCTTTGTAAAAAGCACGGCCATCGGCTAATGGGCCAGCATCAAGATCGAGCTTGGTATTCGCTTCGGTTAAGCTGGTGTTGAAGTTGACGCCACCGGCACCCTCACCATAGTTAACCGGCAAACGGCTGTTTCGACGAGTTCTGGCGTTCAGTTCATCTTGGCTCAAGTTGCTTACGACGTCTGGCTTTACAGCCAGCTGATCAATGGCCACAGGTCCTTCTTTGAGAGTCTTGAACAGTTCGGCAAGATCAGTTTGAGGCGGCTCGCTAGGCGGCTCACCGTTGATGTCTGAATTCACATCTGGCACATACTGCTCGCGCGTGTCTGCGCAGCCAGTCAGCAGACTCACCGAGGTCAGAAATAAAATGCACAACTTCATATAACTCATTGAACGCTCCCCACGTCTGTTCAAATTACGTATCTCATCTAAATTATTATTTAGGAAAATCAGATGGTTCTGAAGTCGGCTTTATCTCGATACCGGTCATTGAATCCGGTATCACCCCCCGAAAACACACCCCTTTTTCTTCCCAAACCTCTTTCCGTAAGGTTTGGCCGAGGTTACCTCAAAACCCTGAAAACTCGGGGAGATTTTCAATTTGCATGAATTCTTTACTTGACTGTCTAACAAATTCTGTAACTGTTTCTAGTCAAGAATTGACCTAAACCTGCCTACTGGTTAGATCTGCCATCGTAATCCCTTATCAAGGCCCCTGAAAAACAGCCTGGAGAGAGCAAAAAATCATGCAAAACCACAAACTTGTGCTGCTAAGACACGGCCAGAGCGAATGGAACAAATCAAACCAGTTTACCGGCTGGATCGACGTTGATTTGACCGATCAGGGACGCCAGGAGGCTCTCAGAGCCGGCCAACTGCTCAAAGCAGAGGGTTTGATGTTCGACCAAGCCTTTACCTCACTTCTCAAAAGGGCTATTCGCACCCTTTGGATCAGCCTCGAAGAGCTAGATCAGATGTGGCTGCCCGTGGAGCGCAGCTGGAGGCTCAACGAGCGCCACTACGGCAGGCTTCAAGGCTTGAATAAAAAAGAAACCACCGAGAAGTACGGCGAAGAGCAGGTTTTTGAGTGGCGCAGGAGCTACAGCACACCTCCTCCGGCGCTAGAGCCCACCTCTAATACTCACCCCTCAAAAGACCCGAGATACAAGAGTGTTGACCCAAATCTTCTTCCGAGTAGCGAGGCCCTACTTCACTGCAAAGACAGAGTGATGCCCTACTGGGAGCAGACGATTGTGCCAGCTATCCAATCAGGCAAAACAGTGCTAATCGCAGCCCATGGCAACTCTTTGCGCGCGCTGGTGAAGCACCTTGATGGCATTTCAGATGATGAGATTTCAAAACTGAACATCCCAACAGGCATTCCTTTGCTTTATGAGCTTGACCAGGACCTCAAAAAAGTCTCGAGCCGTTATTTAGGTGACGAAGAAGCTGCAAAAGCAGCAGCTGAAGCGGTGGCAAACCAAGCGAAATAGGCTTTTTGCTCTTTCGACTTCGCTCTAAGTAGCCCTAGATCAGGCCATGCAGGCTTGATCGAGCGGCGCTACAACAGGCCGCTTATTGTTTTGCAGCTCAAAGCTCTGACTTTCTCTCGATAATGGATTGAGCTCCTAACACCTCTGAGGTGTTGAGCTGAAAAAGAAGTTGTAGCTTGTCACTTACCTTTGCCCCAAGGCCCGCTAGCAGTTTTGGTGGTTCCATATCAAATTTTTTGAACTTCGATCGGTGCCGCCCGACGAACACAGCCTCTTCTGGTGTTTGCGAAATCTCAATGGTGATTTTGTACTTCTTCTTGCCGATCTTCAGATCGCCAGAAAGATCAAACTCGCCCTGGGCAATTCGGCGCCGCCACTGATCCATGCTTATCGACTCTGAGATAAACTCCAAGTCTTTCGCTACATCGACTTTGAGCAATTGAGCAACCTCGCGGTCTCGCTCAGCTTCGCCGCTTTTGAAACCAGAGATCGGTATGCCTATTTCGAGATGAAAATTGTTATCTGGTTCAGGTATCACTTCCGCGCTAACTTGGCAGTTTTGACCAACAACGGTAACTGTGCTGACCAAGAACAAAACCTTCTTTGTCTTGTAGGCTACACAGCTCTTGCCCTCTGGAAAATCGACTTTTTCAATACTGGCAGCAAATGAGAGCTGCGATACCACCCCTACCAACAAAAAAGTCAAAAGCCGCATGATGATCCCCCCTGGGCAAAAAAAAGGCCTTTTCTAGGAAAAGGCCTTTTCAAAAAAAATTCAACTTAAAGTTAAGAGTCTTTAGAAGCCTTGGCTTCAGCCTTGCTCTTCTTCTCATACTCTTTGCTTCTCACTGCAGCATCGCAGATGTCGATCTTCTCTTCGTATTCATCTTGACGCTTTTGAAGAACTCTCTTGTAACCTTTGAAACGCTTCAGTCTGTCTTTCAAAAACTCTTCAGATACACCAACGATCTTTTCTTTTTCGTCGATACCGATTTCAAAATCGTCTTCTTTATCAGTTACGCGGTCAATTGGCTCTGTCCACATCAATTTGCCGTCGCCACCCAACTCTTTTGAAGTCAGTCTTAGGCGGCAAGCCTTGAGTGTGCCATATAGACCTTTTGAACCGTATTTGCGGTTACCATACACGCGGTCTTCAAGAGAGTAGACTTCGTTTTGCAATCTTCGAAGTTCTTCGTTCATTTGAACTTTCTTTTGCACAACGAGGTTGCCATCTTTCACACCTACATTTTCATTGCCAGAGATGTTGGCTTTCTTCTCCATTTTAGTGTCGATGTCTTTTGCTTTGTGCGGGTTAGAAGAACACCCCACTGCAAGAGCACAAACACCTGCCAAAATTGAACCTGAGATTAATCTTGCTGTTTTCGCTTTCATCATCTTTCACCTCTTTTGAAGGTTATAATTGAAGGATCATTATGCCATGAAACTCGGGCAACAAATCAACCAAAAATACAGAATGTTTCAGTGGCTTAAGTATTTAAATTTACTGGCTTAATTCGTTTTCAACATAGACTTAGTGCGGCTGATGTCAATAGGACACAGTCGCCCCATTTTGTGGCGCAAAAATAGGCTGCCGCGAAGACAGAGTCCAGCTGCGACTTACACAGGTTTCGCTTACAAATGTTGCAATTTCGACGATCGACTATGGAAACTTTGCCTGGTTACAGAATCCAAAAAAGAAACGCCCCCCAGGCTCGGCAGACGTGATTCGAACCAATCTAAAAGAGCCTCTGGCAACCTACTCACCGCCGACACGCCCAATAGATTGTCTATGGTTGTCGAGCGTAAAGAGTCTTTAATCTCATACTCAGCAGCTTTAATTTTGGAGTAAGACTCAATCATAAAATGAGGCTCGGCCAAGCTTTCAGACTCGAAAACAAGCTCTACCTCCCCGGCAACTGGCAGCATCGAACCGACCTCTTGGCCAATCAATGAGTTCAACTGAAACGACTTCTTTAGTCTCGGTTCAAAGCCGGCATCAGATCTCACCGCCTCAACGGCAAGATCACGAACCACCTGCAAACCGAGACCTTCAAGGGTGTGGCCCTCACAGATCTGGTTTTGGCTAAATTCTTCAGCCATTAGCAGGCAAACTCTCTCAGCTGGCAACCCATCCAGTTTAGTGTTCACCTTGCTTGAGAAAACTTCATTGAGAACAGCGTGATCCCAGTGCGCTGTCGCAGCACGCAGCTGTGATTCGGTCAACTCAAGCTCGCCTACCCCCTCCTTAATAGCCACAGACAAGTCGATATTGTAGCCAGAGCGCTCAGTTGAGTAAAAATCATCAAGCCAGCTCATCCAACTGTTGTCGTGGGAGCCAGTCGGAGACATTTGCCAAGCACAGCTAAGCGCTCTTGACTGTATCTGAAGCCAATTGGCTGTTGGCGGCTCTGTCTCTGACACTTTTTCGACCTCGCAGGGGGTATGGAGCTGCGCAATTAATCGCAGCAAACAGTTGAGGTTCTTAGATTTCAGAGATTTAATAGGGGTGCAATCAAAAAGTGACATTCTGGTAGGGCTTGTGAGATTTTGCAGCCTACACCGATTGAAACTAAAACTGAAAAGAGGCACAGGCATGAGCGGCGATCAAAAAATCTGGCATAAGCGATACCCAGAAGGCATCCCACACGAGATCAACCCAGAGGAGTATCAATCAGTCACCCAGCTTTTTGACAATGCTTGCAAACGCTTTCAAGACCGAGCCGCTTTCAGAAATATGGGCGCCAGCATCTCGTATTCAGAGCTTTACCAACTGTCTGCAGACTTCGCCTCGTTCTTACAAAATGAAGCCGGCCTAAAAAAAGGCGACAAAGTCGCGATACAAATGCCAAACGTCCTTCAATACCCGGTTGTTTTGTTTGGAGCCATGAGAGCTGGCCTTACGGTCGTGAATACAAATCCTCTTTACACCTCTGAAGAGATGCGCCACCAGTTTAAAGATTCAGGTGCCAAAGCACTTGTTCTTCTTGAAACTTCAGGAGCCAACCTCGAAAAGATTCTGAAAGACACAGATATAGAAACCGTAGTTGTTTCAGGTGTGGGCGACATGCTCGGCTTCCCGAAAAGCTGGATCGTCAACTTTGCCGTAAGACACATCAAAAAGATGGTGCCTAAATACAGCTTAGCCAGCGCTTACAGTTGGTACGAGGCTCTCGACATTGGCAGCGAAAAGGCCTTCACACCTGTTGAGACCGGTCATGATGATCTTGCATTTTTGCAATACACTGGGGGCACAACAGGTGTTGCTAAAGGTGCGATGCTCACTCATCGCAATATCATTTCAAACATGCTACAAGTTCGCGAATGGATCAAAAGCCTGATTCAAGAGGGTGAAGAGGTCGCCATCCTGGCCTTGCCGATGTACCACATTTTCTCTTTGACGGTGAATGGGCTCTGTATGCTCGACTTTGGTGCAACCAACTTAATGATCACAAACCCAAGAGACATACCAGGCTTTGTCAAAACTCTGCAAAAAGAGCACTACACTGTAGTGGCTGGGGTCAACACTCTCTTCAATGCCCTTATGAACAACAGCGATTTTCAAGCCTTAGATTTCTCTCAACTCAAAATTTCAGTGGCTGGCGGAATGGCTCTACAGAAAAACGTAGCTCTACGCTGGAAAGACATGACCAAATCTGTGATCGTCGAAGGCTACGGACTCACTGAAACCTCACCCGTTGCAACTGTGAACCCGGTTGACGGCACTGACGTCGTAGGCACAATCGGCCTGCCCCTCCCCTCGACTGACATTCGATTGATTGATGATAATGAAAAAGAAGTGGCTCTTGGAGAACGTGGCGAGATCGCAATCAAAGGCCCTCAAGTAATGAAGGGCTACTGGCAGCGCCCTGAAGACACAGCCAACGTGATGACTTCAGATGGCTATTTCAAATCGGGCGACATTGGCATTATGAATGAAGAAGGCTTTACGCAAATCGTCGACCGCAAAAAAGATATGATTCTTGTTTCTGGCTTCAACGTCTACCCAAATGAAATCGAAGATGTGATTGCAAACCTCGATGCTGTCAGCGAGGTTGCAGCGATCGGAGTGCCAGATGAGAAGTCAACTGAAGCTGTTAAAGTGTTCATTGTGACCAACGACTCTAGCCTTACAAAAGAGCAAGTGATTGCACATTGCCGAGAAAGTCTGACTTCGTACAAGATACCTCGACATGTCGAATTTCGCGAAGAGCTACCAAAAACAAATGTTGGCAAGATCTTAAGACGTGCTCTTCGTGATGAAGAGCTTGCGAAGGCCTAGCCTGGCAATCGACTCAAGAGTCGCGAATGCTAGAGGTCGTCTTGGTTGAGATCTATACCAGTACAGACCATCATCAAATCATTCGCGATTTGCTGAGATGGGCTTTGAGATAACTGAAGTTCTGAGCGCTCATAACTGCGGTAGTTTGACAAGAAATCATCTATCACCCGCTCGTTCAATTGTGACAAAACTGCATTCTCGCCAAGCCCCTCTGTGCGCTCAGTGGTGTCTCTCAAAATCAGGCAAGGTTTGCCCATGTAGTAGCACTCTTCTTGATTGCTCCCGCCATCAGAAATCACAAATTCACTCCCATGCAGCAGCATCACAAATAACTCAAAAGGCAACCTCGGCTTAAGCATCACTCCGGAATTTTCGAGATCGGCTTTTGCACTTGTGTCTTCAGCCAGCTTTGCCTCGGTTGGCGGATGCATAGCAAACACAACCTGGTGCAGCTCTTGCGCTTTTAGAGTCGTTTCAACTAGCATCTTCCATCTTGCCGGATTACTAAGGTTCTCATAACGATGAAGGTTGGCCACAACATAAGGAGTGGTCAGCGGCGCTTCTGCTAATTCTCTATGGGCCACTGACAAAATTGAATCTATGAGAGTATTGCCACCCGTGCCAACTATGCGACCACTGCAGCCTGCAAACTGTAGATTATCATAGGCCCTCTGATCAGGGGCATAGTGAACGTCTGCTAAGGCTGAAGTGAGTCTTCGGCTAATCTCCTCTGGGAAAGGTTCCAACAGGTCTTCTGACCTCAACCCAGCCTCTACATGGTGCACGAGCCCACCAAATCTCTTCGCCAAAATTGCACCGGCCAGAGTTGAAAGGGTGTCGCCATGTACGATGAACCGATCACCTTGGCTAGGAACCTGCTGCCACGACAAAACTTCATCTTTACTTCTCAGAAGAAATCGAAAAAACCACCAGGCAGCCCCTGCAGAACTTCTTAAGTCAGATCGGCTGTCAAATAGACGATTCACTTGATCACCCTCAGGCAGGTTGAAGCTCTGCCATTGCCTCCAAAAGTTAACTCCACTTTGCCCAGTGTGGATCAAACTCCACCTTAAGCCTTGCTTATGGCACTTTTCGATAACAGGGTACATCTTGATCAGTTCGCCCGCAGTTCCCAACACAAACCACAAATGTCCTTTTTGATTCACTAACATGATGAATGGGTTCCTAGCACAAAGCAGATCAGACCAAACAATATCGCAGAAAGCTCGCCGGATCGAGGGCTTTTCATTACAAAAACTCTGTTAACAGGCCAACAAATACGTCTGGGTATCATTGCAGCACAGCCGGGCCTTGCCTATAATTGAGGGCATGAAATCATCTATAGAGACCACAGAAAAGAAAGCCCTTGCGATCAACCTCGACGACAGCATTTATGGCACTTTTGCTGAAATCGGCGCCGGCCAAGAAGTCGCAAGACAGTTCTTTCAAGCTGGCTTAGCTTCGAATACTGTGGCCAAGACTATGTCTGCCTACGACATGACAATCAGCGATGAAATTTATGGCAAATCGAGCCGATATGTTTGTGAAGACAGAATCGAAAAGATGATTGATCACGAGTTTGAACTGTTGCAGTCGCGACTTGCAGAGGAGCGCGGGGGCCAATCAAGGTTTTTCGCCTTTGCCGACACAGTGACCACATCAAATCGCAAGCGTGGCTACACCAAAAGCCATGGTTGGATGGGCATCAAGTTTCAGTCTAGGCCGAAGGGCCCCGTGAACACGGTTGTTTTGCATTGCCGGCTTTGGGACAGCCTTAGACTGCAACAACAAGAGGCTTTGGCAACTCTCGGAGTGAATCTAGCTCATGCTTGTTATTTTCATTTACCAGGCCAAGATGACCCATCGGCAAAAGAGCTCGTCCCTCGC
>JABSOQ010000131.1 GCA_013216195.1 Bdellovibrionales bacterium | reverse complement strand
CTCTAGGGTTTAAAATCTTATCTTCGAAGATTTCGATCGCCATAAAGAAATTGGCTTCGATCACTCGAACGTTTTCAAGTTTTTGAGTGTTTCCAAATCTGACAAGTCCTTCGCCAGACACGGTTGTCTCAATGCCGAATAGGTCAAACTTATCACTGTAGCCATGTCTTTTGATATAACCAGGCATGATATGACCATCTGTTAAGATCACAACAGCACCATCATTTGCCATCACTTCTGGTTTTCTTAAATGCCTCACAACTTCAAAAAAGCTGGTGCCCGAAAAACACTGCATTCTTTGGTTCTGAAACATGCTGTAAAGGCTGGCATGTTCTCGGTTGTATAGAATTTCACCCTGTTCAGCGATCAATTTGTCTTCGACCTCTGCCTTTAGCTTGTTCTGATTCTGTTGATTAAGGTCTGATGAGTTAGCAAGGCTTGCAATCTGACTGCGAAGCTCAGCTGGTGCGGGAAGCTCAGCCTGTGCCTGCTCACTCAAGCTCTGGCTCGCGATATAGTCGGCTTGATGAACTTCAATGAATGCCTCAATCAATGTGTTCATTCGCAATTGATCATTGGTGATTTGATTCCAGAGTTGGTTCTGCAAGGCTGTGAGCCCTTTGATAGGAGCTCGGCTACCAATTCGCTTAGCTGCAGTTTCTGCAGCCTCGCCAAGGTCTGGGGTCTCATCGAGCTTGATCTCAAGCTTCGACAGGCTGTGAGCCGGAAAGGCCGATTCATCGGGTCTTTGGACCGCGCGGTCCTCAGTGCTACAGCCTGCAGCCAAGAGGGCTGCAATTAGACAAAGAGTAGGTACGAGTTGTTTTTTCATGTGTTTTGCTCCTCTTTACCGAACCTGAAAGGTGTAGCCAGTGTCTACTGGTCGTCTGAGAATCATGGCGAGGTCAGAGCTGGTCGCACCTTGGTCAGCCTCTGAGCTGCTGTGCACTTTGAAATGATCTCCGAGTAGTTTTTGAACCTGGCATTGACCAACGCGGTCAACGAGTGAGGCGACTGCAAAGTGAGTCATTTCGTTTGTGACCTTGAAATTTGGAGACGTATTCACTTCACAAGTGAAGTTCGACCCCTCGTTGAATACGAGTCGAGTGGTCATGCTCTCATCAACTTCGGTTTCAACAGCAATATCCGTAGCAGAGGAGCCCTCTCGTGAGCCCATAAGATCGAAAGGGTAGAGTGAGCCTTCGCAAACGATTTGAGCACTCTGAAGTTTCCTTTGAAAAGATCTGTCGTATATGCGTGTGCTCGATCCGTCGTTCATTCTTGGGTCGATTAGAAGTCTCTCGCCCGATTGCGCTTGGTAGTAGATTTCACCATCAATAATCGTAATGTCCATGCCTTTAAGCTCATCCGATTCTGAGGCGAACTGTGATTCGGCATCAAACAACGCTTCGACAAGACCCTCTTCGGGAGTGATGCCGACAAGCATGCCCATGTCTAGAGGTTTGTTTAAGTCTTCGTTTAAGCAAGGCTCTGCGAACGCTACCAGTGCTGGGTCAGGCTCCATCATACGCATTTCGCTCTCTACAGGGAAGTACTCGATGAGGTCGTCATCAACCACAGTGCCGAACATCTCGACGGCTCGGCCTAGTCCGTACTGGGCAATACGGCTTCCGCCAACAGTTGCCGGGATCTCGTCAGCCGAGCTACGCTCTTGGTCTCCGTAAGGCACTCTTGAATCGTCACCAAAGGCAAAGATAGACTGGTTTATGCGGCTGTCTTTGCCACCTTTTGAGCTCGAAACACCGAGGTAGGCGCCTGAGCTAGCAGTCGACAACTGAGATTCAATCTTATTCATCGGGATGCCATACTTGCTAGCAGTGATTTTAAGGGCGTTATCCATGACTTCAGCAGGGTTTGCCAGCATTGACTCAAAAATTTCGACTGCAACAAAGAAGTTCGACTCGACGACTCTTACGCCTTCGAGGTCTTTGGTGTTACCAAATGAAACTTTGGCTTTTCCGCGTACAGTAGTTTCAATACCGATCAGCTCGAATTGATTTGAATTGCCCACTCTTTTCATAAAGCCCGGTAATACGTGGGCGTCGGTGAAGATCACAACCGCCATGTCTTTTTTGAACAGACTGTCGCCTCGCATACGTCTTGCAACTTCAAACAAGCTTGTGCCAGAGAAGCACTGCATTTTTTGATCTTCAATGTAGCTCACTAGAGTTGCGTAGTCTCTGTTGTAAGAGGTTTCGCCGAAAGCGCTTTCAACACCGGCTTCGACTTCTGCTTTAAAGGCGTTTTGATCTTTTTGACCAGGGTTTGAGCTGTTAACGACACTCTCGATCACGCTGATGAGCTGGTCAACGCTCCTCGCGGCAGCCACTTTCGTTGCGTTTCCTTCGTGAAGCTGTAGGTAGTCAGCTCTATGAATCTCTACAAAGGCCTTGTTAAGTGTTTCAAGGTTCTCTTTGTCGCTCGTAATTTGACTCCAAAGTTCTTTTTGAATCTCTGACAGATCACTTATGTCTTGAGTGCCCACCGAAGTTCTTTGTGCTCCGCTATCATCACCCTTTAGCTTCATGTCGAGTACAGATAGAGTTGATGGTGGAACCGGTTGTTTTTTGTTTTCTTTTTTCTCCAAAGTCGGAGAACAGCCAATTGCCGTAACGGCAATCACAAAAATAGAGAGTAGCAGCAATGCGTACTTGCGTTCGCTCATGATTCTTCCTTTCGAAGGCCTTTGTTTGAGCTTTGAGGTCTTCCCAAACCCAGCTCACACAAACCTGCGCCTACAGCTCCTGAAGTTTTGGAGCCATTCATTTTGGTTTACAAACTTGAGGAGAATAAGCGGCCAGAACCTTTTTAGAAAGGTGGCTCGAAAAGTTTTCTCGAGCAGCCGTAAAACGTCACTTTTGAGGCGAAACGGGCTCGCTGCTTAGGTCAAATAACCGTCTTCGCTATTCTGGGCCTAGGCCATAGCGTGGCAACAAGATAGCAGAACTGTCTGAGGCTTGCAGAGTTTGACTAAATATATAGAAAGAAGGCTCAGTCTCAGATTGGCTTATGGCCACACTTTGAAGTTTTTGAATCTTGATATGTGGATGAGACCTGCCAAGCCAGCGTAAGAAAGATTGTGCGGCCTTCCGGTCGGATGTGCCTAACGGAAATAAGCTTGGGTGTGTGTGGGCATAAAGCAGGTGATAGGTGGCCTGATGGCCCTGGGTGCTAGGGATGCCTCTTATCATCTCTGCAAAGGCTAGCTCAGCGTCTTCGTTGTTGAGCTGAGCTGGTAGCTCACTGGTGAAATAAGAGCTGAAGATCATGTCGCCGGTTTCCACGCAGAGTAGGGCCAACACGCCAAACTCGAAGCCAAGTTGAGAGCCGAGGTTTGAAGCTTCAAGTAGTGGGCTGGCAGGTAAACCAGTGCTGGCCTCGAAGCTCTCAGGTGACAAAACTGTCTGCTTCACTTGGCCCTCGAGTAAGAAATCTCGAGCGCTTCTAAGGCCCACCGTGTAGAGAAGTCGAAACTCAACGGTGATCGCAGTATCTAGCATTCTGGAGTAATCAATTTCTCTCTCTAAACTCTGTTCAGAATCAATATAGAAAACTAAGTCAGGCGCAGACTCGGCAGCCGCCAAATTTGTTGATACCCCACCCCAGACGAGTACAGCCAGCATTAACCAGCAGTA
The DNA here is from genome assembly GCA_013216195.1 of Bdellovibrionales bacterium. GTDB lineage: Bacteria > Bdellovibrionota > Bdellovibrionia > Bdellovibrionales > UBA1609 > JABSOQ01. Next base: position 6,677 of record JABSOQ010000131.1, on the reverse strand, counting down.
GCTCAGAAAGCCTCGCATATTCATATTTCCCCTCTCTAGCCAGGGCATAAGGTAGTCACATTGAACTTAATGTGAAAGCCTAACTTTGAGATAATGTAGAAATCATAGGCAAAGTCAGGGGCTTAAGAAGGAAATCCCTATCATAATGGGGCAAAGCCTCTCTGGTGGTGCGTTTTGGTTGATTTGAGGTCTGCTGCCGGGCCTTAGGTCGGGCTGACAAAGAGTTCGGCGAAATATACTAAACTGCAGTAATTACAAAGCTTTTCCGAAATAAGACTATGGGCTTGCTGTTGTTTATAGCAAAAGATTTGGGTGCAGTTGAAGCTGGTGATGTTCGTCTAAAGAGGGAGGCATCGCTCGTTGCAATGCTATTTCTTTTGGTTTCGGCTTTGGGTTGCTCAGGTGTGGGTGCTCCTGTTGAAAGCTCCAATGTTGGCTCGCAATCGTTTAAACAAATTGGCTGCGACCTACCAGAGCCTGCTGCTTCGGCAAAGCTGGCCCCCGGAGTGACTTCGTTGAAAGTACCAAAGGTTCATTTCAATACCATATCGAGTGGTCTTGGAGTTTCTGTTTCAGGTAAGCTTGCTGCTCAATCGGCTTCAGCAGGAGAGAGGTTTTATCTCGCTCTCGAAAAAGATTGCATTGAGCAACAATGGCTGCAATCAGAAAGTTTGAGTCGTTATGGTGAGCTGTCTTTAGTAGATAGCAGTGATGGTGCTAAATATCTGTTTGGCGAGCTGGTTCTTAATGGTCCTTATCTTTATTCTGATTTAATGAATTCATGGGAGAAGCTCACTTGCTTAAGAACCATTGAAACAGCGAAGACCTTTAGCAAGGCAAATTTGCCAAGTGACCCCCTGTTTACGAATCAAGATTATCTTGAGCAAATCAACTTCAATACCTCATATCGCCTTTGGGAGCCAGTCATGCGTGGCTTGGCCAGAGAGGTGGTGGTTGCGGTTATAGACAGTGGAGTTGATCTTGATCACCAAGACCTTACAGAAAACATCTGGGTGAATGCCGGCGAAGTGGCTGGTGACGGTATCGACAATGACGGCAATGGCCTAGTAGATGACCTCAATGGCTACAACTTTGTTAACGAAAATGGTGATCCCGACCCAGACGGAGCTGACCCTTTCGACAATTATCATGGCACAGCAGTGGCGGGTCTTATAGCTGCAGAGGTTAATGGCACAGGTGTGGTTGGAGTCTCTCCAATTAACACGAGGGTGATGTCTCTTAATGTTTTTGCAGATCGCAACTCTGCCACACCAGACCACATCGCCGCGGCAATAGTTTATGCCACTCGCGAGGGAGCGAAGGTTATAAATATGAGTTTGACGGGTGCGGCTGACTCTTCTGTATTGTTGCTGGCAATAGAAAATGCAATAGCGAACGGGGTCACCGTCGTGTCAGCTGCGGGCAATTTTGGTGCTCAGATTGCGTCAGAAGTTGATTTTACCCCGGGCAGTTATCATGCATCACAAGAAGGTGCGATAAATGTTGGGGCCTTGAATACCCAAGACAATTCGTTGGCTCTGTTCTCAAACCGCAGCTCTGACTTCGTAGAGATTGCAGCGCCAGGCTCTTTTGCCTACTCACTTGAATTGAGGCGAGGGATTTTGACTTTGCAAGTTGGTGATCGCTATACAGAGTCTTCGGGCACCTCTTTCGCTGCTCCCTTGGTTGCTGGGGCGGCAGCATTAGTTTACGGGCTGTATGAGGATAAATATCAAAGGGCTCCAACCCCAGCAGAGGTAGAAGCTCTCATCAAAGACTCAGGCACGCCGTACAGACACTTGTCTGGCAAGATTGAGGGTTGCAAAACCCTCAATGTCTTAAACCTTGTAAACTCGATTTAAAATCGCCGTAATTAATTGCCAGCGCAGGTAAGAGAAACAAGTTTTTTGCCAAATGAGCTGCACTTCGAGGCTTTCATTTCTGTGGCTTCAGAGCTTGCAGAGAGAAAGTTCCAGGTCTCTTCACCATTAGTGCATGGCTCTACAGATTTAGTGACAACACGGGTGAAGCCAAGGATGTGGCAGACCTTGTCGGCGTCGAGTGTGTTCACTGGCAGGTCTTCATAGACCACTGGCTGAATGGTAACTGTGCTTTGGTTTTGAAACAGTTCCTGAAGGCTGCTCGTGTTGGCAAAAGAAACACACGAAAAAGCTAGGCAAGCAATTACTATTAAAAATCTCATTATCCCCCCTAAATTAGTAATACTTTGGTGTACCCTTAAGTTGGAAATCAAACAAATCATTCAGTAAGGATCATCAAATACTCAGCGCGGCGTAGCGGTTTTAGCGAAGCTTCACACTCGGTAAGAGTTCCATTTTTTCATTTTTTCAGGAGAAAGCATGACTCTGCAGATTGAGCCTTGCGATGCGGTTTCGATGCTCTTCACTTTTGACTCTCTTTTGAGATCAAAAAGCAGATTGTCGTTGCCATTTGGTATAAACAGCTCAACTTCAAGCCAGTTTAAGTCGCGGCAGGCTTCTGCCATAAAACTCTTGAGCTGATCCATGTTCTCGCCTGTCAAAGCACTCACAAAAGCTCTCGGTGTTTCGGAAATCTGGAATCGTTGCTGGTAGTCTGACTGATCGGCTTTGTTGAATACGTAGATAACAGGCTTGTCATCCCAGCCAAACTCTTTCACCAGGCCCTCAACTGTGTCCATTTGTTGTTTCATCGAGGGGTTTGAAAGGTCGATAACATGTAGCAAAACGTCTGCCTCAGCGCTCTCCTCTAGGGTGGCTTTGAAGGCTTCAATCAAATGTGTGGGCAACTTTCGAATAAAGCCCACAGTGTCAGTGATCACAGCCGCTCCTAGTTCGGGCAGGTGGAGTTTGCGAGTTGTTGGGTCGAGTGTTGCAAACAGTTGATCTTTCGCTAAAACTTCAGAGGAGGTGAGGCGGTTGATTAATGTGCTTTTTCCGGCGTTGGTGTAGCCGATCAAGGCAAAGCTAGGCACTTTCGTTTTTTTGCGTAGGTTGCGGTGCTGGCCTCGAGAGCGCCTGACATCTTCTAGCTTCAGTTTGATGTGCTTTACTCGCTCCCGAATACGGCGCCTATCAACTTCAAGAGCCGTTTCACCAGGCCCCCTGGTCCCGATTCCCCCGCCTTGCCTTGAGAGTGAACCTAGCCAGGCTCCAACTTGTCTAGGCATAAGATCGAGCAGTTGAGCGAGTTCAACTTGTAGCTTGCCCTCATGAGTTGAGGCTCTTTGGGCAAAGATGTCGAGTATTAGTTGAGCCCTGTCGAGCACAGGCACACCAAAGGCCTCCTCGAGGTTTCGTGATTGAACTCCCGTTAGCTGATGGTCGACGATCACAAGGGAGGCTTCGGTCTCTTCGACGAGTTGCCGTATCTCTTCAACTTTACCTCTGCCTAGAAGGGTTGCTGAATTGTACTTTTCGAGCACTTGGGCCACTGAACCCACGATTTCTGCGCCGGCTGACCCGCAAAGCTCTTCTAGTTCGGCAAGGCTCAGCTTTATTTCAACAAAGTCTTCAGACTTGAGGCCTATGCCAACGACAATGGCCTTTTCGTGCTCAGAGCTAGCCTTGGTTTTCTTCATACACCTGGGCTTCGACTGCAGTGAGTACGATTGTGTTGATCACATCTTCTACTGTGCAGGTTCTTTGTAGTATATTGGCGGGCTTTTTAATGCCCATTAAGAATGGGCCCATGACCTCACCACCACCAAGCTGCTGAAGCAGTTTGTAAGCCATATTGCCTGAGTCGAGGTTTGGAAAAATCAAAATATTGGCGCCACCCTTGAGTTCGCTAAATGGGAATATTCGCTCCATGATGTCAGCGTTGACTGCTGTGTCAGCTTGCATTTCACCATCGACCATAAGCTCAGGATGTCTTTCTTTAACTAGACGAGCTGCTTCCTTCATTTTACGTGGGTTGTCTTGGCGGCCAGTGAAGTTTGAAAAACTGAGCATGGCAATTTTTGGTGTGATGCCAAAGTGTTTTGCCACTTGGCTGGCATGTATCGCAATGCTTGAGATCTGCTCGGCGGTAGGGTCAATGTTGACCGTTGTGTCCGCAAAGAACAAGAAGCGGTCATCGATCATCACCATGTTGAGGCCTGAGGCTGTATGATTTCGTCCGGTGCCAATAATTTCAAGAATTGGTCTGATGCAGTCTGGGTAGTTCTGAGTCGCGCCTGTAACCAGGCCTGAAGCATGACCTTGTCTGAGCATCATGGTGCCAAAGTAATTGGGGTCTGCCATCAGGCGCTCAGCCTCGGCTCTCAAGACTCCTTTGCGCTGGCGGGCTTCGTAATAGGCGTTCATGTAGCTTTCGTAGTGCTCAGCTTTACTTGGATGTATCACTTGCACATTGTCGAGATTGTCGAGTTCTAGCTCTGCGATTTTTCTGCGAATCATGTCTTCGTAGCCAATTAAAACAGGCTCGATCACATTTTCGAGTACTATCGTGTTCAAAGCCTTGAGAATTTTAGAGCTTCGGCCCTCAGGAAAAACAATTTTTGGCAGAGGCTTTTTCTTAGACTCGGAGTGCGCAATGACTTTGTTAATCTGAGATCTGATGAAGCCACGTCGCTTTCCTTGCAGGCTCTCGAGGCTTTCTTTGTAGGCTTTAAAATCTTTAATAGGCTGTGTGGCAACGCCGCTGTCCATCGCGGCTTGCGCTACAGCCGGTGCCACTTTCGTTAGTACTCTTTGATCAAAGGGTTTCGGAATAATGTACTCTGGTCCAAAAGAAAAACTCTCATCTTTGTAGGCGGCAGAAACACTGTCTGGCACATCTTCTCTCGCCAGCTCAGCCAGAGCCTTGACTGCTGCAAGTTTCATCTCTTCATTGATGTCAGTGGCTCTGACGTCTAAAGCTCCGCGAAAAATAGACGGAAAGCCAAGTACGTTGTTCACTTGGTTTGGAAAGTCAGTTCGACCAGTGGCCATGATGACATCGGCTCTCGCTTTTTTGGCATCAGGTGGTAGAATTTCTGGGTCGGGGTTTGCCATAGCGAAAACAATAGGTTTTTCGTTCATGCTCAACACCATTTCAGGAGTTACGGCCCCTGCTACGCTCAAGCCAACGAAGACGTCAGAGTCTTTCAGGGCGTCGGCGAGCGTTCGATCTTCGGTATCAATTGCAAACTCTTCTTTGTATTTGTTCATTCCGTCAGCTCGGCCTCGGTAAATCACGCCGCGAGAGTCGCACATGCAAATGTTCTCACCGGGTACGCCAAGAGATTTAAATAGCCTGGCGCATGCAATCGAGGCCGCGCCCGCTCCGTTGTAGACAACTTTTACCGAGTCGAGGGTTTTGCCTGCAATTTCAACAGCATTCATGAAGGCTGCGGCGGTAATAATGGCTGTGCCGTGTTGGTCATCATGAAAGACGGGAATGTTCATCTCGCCTTTGAGTGTCTCTTCGATGATGAAGCAGTCTGGAGCTTTGATGTCTTCGAGGTTAATGCCTCCAAACGTAGGCTCTAGCGCCTTACAGGCTGAAATAAAAGAGTCGGTGTCTTCGCATTTCAATTCGATATCAAAGACGTTTATGCCTGCGAACTGCTTGAACAAGACACCTTTGCCCTCCATGACTGGTTTGCCGGCTAATGGGCCAATGTTACCCAATCCAAGCACAGCCGAACCATTGGTAACTACCGCAACCAAGTTGCCTTTGCTTGTGTAGTCAAAAACTTTTGAGGGATCTTTTGCAATCTCAGTGCACGGTGCTGCGACCCCGGGGGAGTAGGCGAGAGAGAGATCTCTTTCAGAATCAGTTGGTTTGGTCGAAACCACCTCGATTTTTCCGGGTGTTCCTTCAGAGTGGTAGCGGAGAGCATCTTCGTTCAGGTTCTTTTTCATGTGGTCTTTTCCTCGTCGGGTCTGTGTTGCAGCGCTTTGGAGACCCTCTTAGACTAGGAATGGAGTGTCGCACTGTCAACGCTAACAAGCCGTAAACTTCTACAGGCATAATGGCAAAAAAGTCACAGTTACCGGGGGTTTGCCACCCCAAGTCAGTTTGCCCAACAAGATGCTGTCATTGACTTTTTAAGGGAGTCTCGGCAGCATTTTGTCGGGGAATTTTTCGTAAGTCTTTTCTAGAGATTCCCTTTGGCGAAGAGATCGTAACCAGAGGAGCAAAGCCAACATGAGTGATCCAAGAGATGTGGTGATAGTAGAAGGGGTAAGAACTCCCTTTGCAAAAGCCGGAACAAAGTTAAGAGATGTGCACGCAGCTGAGTTAGGTAAAGTGGCTGTTAGAGAGCTCATCGACAAGACAGAGCTTAATGTTGATGAGATTGACGAAGTTATCATCGGCAACACGGGGAATCCGCCCGACGCTGTTAACATTTCTCGCGTTGTAGCTCTAAGATCTGGCGTGCCTGAAAAAGTTCCAGCTCATACAGTGCATCGCAACTGCGCCTCGGCTTTAGAGAGCATCTCAACAGGCTTTGATAAGATCAAAGCGGGTATGGCCGACATTGTGATCGCTGGCGGAACCGAGAATATGTCGCAAATGCCAATGATTTATCCGAAGAAGTTTGTCGAGAAGTTCGAGCGGCTTTCAAAAACAAAAACACCTGGCCAGGCCTTGCCTGTGTTTGTTGACCTTTTGGGCGCAAGCATTAGCCAAATCAGAGAATTCGCAACCACACCTCCTACGAAGCAAACAGCTCACAAACCTGTGAT
>JABSOQ010000130.1 GCA_013216195.1 Bdellovibrionales bacterium | reverse complement strand
GAAACATACAGCTTCAGAGCTCATGCGGCAGCTACCACCAACGGCCACTTCATCCAGCAGACCTCGGTCTTGTAAGACTTCAGCAAAGTAGCCTTGCTCGTAAAGGTCGTTTTGCAGAAAGTACTCGTCGGGATCAATCGCCGGGTTCGCTCGCACCAAATCTCGATGATCATTTGGGTTGGCTCTTGCTACCATTCGCTCAATCATAGCGCGGTCTTCTTGACCAGCATCTCGAGCGTTACTGATCACTCCCCTTAAGCTTGCTCTCATTTGATCAGCCCAGCCGTCAGCCATATGAAGATCACCGGCAAAACCATCAGTGAAATCCATGGCCATCAGTTGCTCATCGGTTATGGGTTGCCTTGTTTCATCATCAAGAATCAAGTTGCTGTTTCGCTCCCAGGCTGCAAACACATCTTCAGAGTTGAAGAAAGGCACTGATCTTTGAAAAATGTAAGGTGCAACTGCCATAGCTCGGCGCTGTCTTGGGTCAAAGCAGACTTCTTTCAGAGCATCTCTTTGCTCTTCTGAATCGAAGTGATCGCTCCAGTCGTAACCAGGAGGCCCATCGGGGTCTTCATGCATAAAATCCCAACAAGCTAAATTTTGATCCTGATAGTCGCGGTACCTGCCATTAGCTTCCATCAGAGGCGCAAATGATGGGTCACAGCCGTACCAAAACACCTCTTCACACCTGCGCTTGAAGGCCATGGTCTTTTTCAAATTCACGAAGGCTCTCAGACTGCTCACCATCCAGTTGTTCATGAACTGTTGGTCTGACTCAAATGCACTGAATACGTCATCCATGCAGCGATCCCAGTTAAGTTTGCGATGAATGGCCTCATGATAGACTTGCTCACGCAAAATCTGCTCAGGTGTTTTGCTCAACTGATCAAGGTTCAACACTTGCTGATGAATGCCGTTGTTGAAAAGTGGGTTGTCCAACTCGGTGCACTGATCGGTTTCAGGCCTGTAGTTGACGGCAGCCTCGGGAAAGGCCGCAATTACACCTTGAGTGGTGACATCTCTACAGCCAGTTCCATGGTGCCGCTCATAGAGCATTCGACTCGCAAACAAACCAGCGTCAGATGTAAATGAAAATAGAACTGCCATTACCAGCAGCGGTAAAATTCGCCTCATTAAAGGGTGTATCGGAATGTTACGCCCTTTTGCTTAGAATTTTTGCCCTCTAATCGCGAAAGGCAGTTTGCAATTAGTTTATTGATTTCAATATCTTAGGGCTCGGCCTTTGCGAGCCAGAGGAATTCCACACAAACCCTCACCTGGCCTTTGACTTAAGGCCTGGTTTTCTTTAGATTCTTGGCTCTTCAAAATTCAGAAGAATCGGCCCTGGGCCATCTTTGAAAACTGAAAACCCTAGTCGGGGAGTGGCGCAGTCTGGTAGCGCATCTGGTTTGGGACCAGAGGGTCGCAGGTTCGAATCCTGTCTCCCCGACCATTTATTATCCGTCGAACTACCTGTCATTTGTAACATCAATAAATTCCAGCCATAGAGATACATGAAGCCAAAAAGCCTGAGCCATTTAAAAGTATCAAACTTTTTTTGGTGCTCATGTCCTTTATTATCGCTTCTGTATCTAAAGATGACATTTGTTTAACCGCAGACACCTTTACTGATTCTGTTAACTGCAGCTCCATTGAGTTACGCAGCAGGTGGTAGCCGCATCGGAAAGTTACTCGGTGAGCTTCTTTCTCAAAGGGCCTCTCGTGACGTATTCAACTCTCGCAACCTGGCAGATGCAGATAACTTCCCACCGATTTCAGGTCAAAATGTCTATAGGACTGATGGGTATACTGGAGATCTCCACAGGCGTGAACGCTCCTGATGGTGGTATCGGCGGGATCAGACCTGACTCAGCTGAAGACGTTAGGTGAAGAATAATTCGGCATTTACCTTGTGACTAAATCAGAGCTGTTTTCTTCCATAGACAAATCGCAATTCTATAGTCCGGATCCTCATCAAACCAATCTGTGGGGCGAAACCATTTATCTTAGTGTTTTCAATCGCTTACAAATAATAAAGTTTTTATTTGACTGATCGGTCAAGTTAACCGATATTAAAAGCATGGCGCGAACTAAAGAATTTGATACGGACAAAGCCATTGACCAAGCCCTTGAGGTTTTTTGGCAGCACGGCTATCACAAAGCAAGCTTAGCTCAATTGACTGAAGCTACTGGTTTGCACAAGGGCAGCCTATATGGAGCTTTCAAGTCGAAGGACCACCTGTTTCAGTTGTGTCTGGATCGCTATATCAGCATGACTAGCCAAGCCTTCTCACCAAGCGGACTCTCAGCTCGAGAGTACATTGCGAAGTTTTTTGAACAAAAGCTAAATTGTAGCTCCAGTCGCAAGAAGAAGGGCTGTTTACTTATGAATTCAAGCCTCGAGCTTGCTGGAGAGAACAAAGATGCAAAAAGATTAAGCGCAATGCTCGCCGGAGTTGAAGCCAACTTGCGTTCTGCTGTTGAAACAGGTGTTGAAAGCGGAGAGATTGCCAAGTCGGTTGATTCTGAAAAAATGGCTCAGCGTCTATTGGCATTAGCATTTACCATCGAGGAGATGGGAAAGCTTGGAAAAGATAAAGACTTTTTGGTGAATATCGCCAACGGAACTTTAAAAGAGTTGAAAATCGAGTATTGATTTTTTTTAACCATAACTTGACCGATTGATCAAAAAAGGAGATTACCATGAACGCAAAAATTTACACTAAAGACGCAGCACCTGAGGGCTCTAAAGAGCTATTGACCCAAGTCGAAAAGGCTTACAAGTTCATACCAAACCTTATGGGCTCTTTAGCTGAGTCTTCGCCAGTTCTCGAGAGCTATATTCAGCTGGGCGATCAGCTCTCTAAGACTAGCTTGAGCCCGAAAGAGGTCCAAGTTCTGTATCTCGCAATAAACTTTGAAAATGAATGTCACTACTGTATGGCTGCTCATTCGACAGTGGCAAACATGGTTGGGTTGCCTGAGCACATTACACAAGCCTTGCGAACCGGCGACCAACTTGACGACCCTAAACTCAATGCCCTCGCCACGTTCACAAGAAAAGTTGTTCAAGACCGCGGGTGGGTCAAAGAAGAAGACGTTCAGGAGTTTCTAAATGCTGGATACACTCAAGCCAACATATACGATGTGATTCTAGGAGTCGCTCACAAAACTATCAGCAACTATGTAAACCACATCTTTAAGACTCCCGTTGACGATGCTTTTAAGCCTCAAGCTTGGAGCAAATCGTAATTCAAAATAGACACCTCGCTCTGAGCCTCAACTTTTGGGGCTTGGGGCATCTAACGTGCCTTTTCATGGCATTTACCTAGTGGTTAAATCAGAGCTGTTTTCGTTAACCAAATCGCATTTCCGTTAACTAGCGGTATAAGTAGCTTTACAAATTGACTCGAGCGTTATCTCTGCCGGTTGCGTGGCAGGTCTTTGCCCCCTATTTCAGGTTTATCAACAAACGTAAATCTACAACGAGGGGATAAATATGAAACAGGTTTTCATTGCACTCATTCTTGCTGCCACTGGCTTCGCGTTCAATGCGGCTGCTAGCAACTACAACAGCTACAGAGCCAAAGCGAACACTTGCTCGCAGCTCCAATATGCCGCCGATTCACAAGGGGCGATTCGAGTTCTTTTCAAGGGTCTTTTTGGTGAAAACCAAAGTCGAGTGGCTTTTAGCCGACAAGTTCGAAATGCCTGCGGCTATTGCTACAAATCATTGCCATTCAACGTGAAGGCAAAAAATGGCTGGTGTACAGTTGGAAGAGTCTGCGTGAAAGACAAACGAAAAGTCGAAAATGACGATGACGACGACAGCAGAGGTAGAAGACAAAGAAGAGAGTGCCAAAGAGCTCCTTATCTCGAGCACAGATAATCAGTAAATAGAGTCTCGTGGGCCCTGTAGAGGGCCCGAGTTTTTGCTACATACCAAGCTACCATCGCACTGAGCTAGAGACATCGAACTATTCAAATCTCAATTTCGTCAGTATCTAAAGACCTACATCAATGGCGTTCGATGTGATCTTGAATCAAACTGTAGGTCGATTCAAATGCCTCTTCGATAAGCCCGTGACCAGCATCTAAAGACACGTACTCGTAGCTTCCCGAAAAGTAGTTGGCTGCAGTTTCGGCAGAGGCCGTCAAAAGTGCTTCATCATGCTCGCCATGAACAAACAACGTAGGCACAGCAATAATCCCAGGGTTAGCTTCTGCTCTCAGAATACTTCTGGCATTATGCCGGTAGGTATTTATCGCTCCTCTTAGAATACCTCGCTGTGAGAAGCTCTTCATGTAGTCTTCAATAGCCTGTGGGGTTGAGTGAGTCCAAATCTCTTTTAGTCTTTTGTAGCCGCTTCGAGATAGAGCTATTTCAGGTAACAGGGGTGTTTGAAATGTCTCGAAATATCCTACGGCCTCTCTTTGCTCAGGGTATTTAACAATCGCCTCACCAACCGACTTTAGATGAGCAGTAGATAGCAATGTCAAACTCTGTAATCGGTCGGCGTAAATCACAGCAATATACTGGGCAACGACTGCGCCGACATCATGTCCTACCAAGTGAAACTGGTCGAGACCGTAAGCATCTGCGATCTCTATTACATCACCAGCAAGGGCCTCAAACGAGTACTCTTTTACCCGCCAAGGGCTACTCTCAGGGCCGTAACCCCGAAGTTCTGGAGCAATAGAAAAGTACCCCTCATCGGCTAGTCTTTTCTGGGTTGGCAGTCAGAGTGAACTCGATTGCACCAGGAGCTCGTAATCCTCAAGGTAGTGATGCGCTCTCACCAAGAAGAGGCCTTTTCATTTGGCCTAACTTGACTGGACACCCGGCCTGGCCGGCAAGAAACCAAAGAAGACGCAGGGAGTTCGACAGCAAAATCGCACAACATTGCACTGAGGTGGTTGAGGGCGTTGGGGCAGGCGCCATTCAAGCTGACAAAACGATTGAAACCACTGATCCTGCTCCTGTTGAGACAAGGTAGGGCTGACACCTAATATGAAGATCTACGATCAGTTAGAAGACCCAAATGTAGTAAGAAGAGTGAATGAGATCTTTTACGAGAAGGTCTACAATCACCCATGGATCAGTCAGTTCTTTGTTGATGTGAAGAAAGAGTTTATTACTCAACAGCAAACAGACTTTATCATTCAAGCCATCGGCGGGCCTGCCAAATACAGCGGTCGCCTACCCTTCAATGCTCACCCGCATATGCTGATCACTGAAGAGCTTTATGATTTAAGTACTCAGCTTCTCACTGAATCACTTGAAGAGGCCAATGCTCCACAGGTGTTAGTCGATGAGTGGCTTCGAACAGACCAAAGCTTTCGGCGCGTGATTGTGAAAAAATCAATTTCAGATTGTGAAAAGAGGTTCAATACCGATCACATTCTGGCTTTTCCTAACCCAATCAAAAAGGCCTCTTAGTTGACCGACTCACACTCTCATCGATTGACTACTGGTCAGCCTTTGGGTTCAAAGCTAGTTGCAAACCATCGCCGATAAAATTGAAGCTTATGACGGCTAGAAAGATCATCACTCCTGGGAAAAACGCCAGCAACGGAGCTTCATAAATTAACTCTTGGGCGTTAAACAACATATTGCCCCAACTGGGTGTGGGAGGCTGAACACCAAGCCCCAAATAACTCAAACCCGCCTCTATCAAAATAGCTTGGCCAATGATGAGTGACACTGCTACTAATAGTGGCCCAACGGTATTTGGCAATATGTGGAGAAACAAGATCCTACTGTGAGATGCTCCCAGCCCCCTGGCTGCCGCGACATAGTCCATCTGTTTGACCGACAAGATTTTGCCTCTTACGAGCCTTGCCACGGTCATCCAGGAAAACAAGCACAAAATAAACACCATCTTAATCACACTTTCATTTTCAGAGGTGATGATTCTGTTCAAGAATTCTACTTTGGTGAAATCAAGAGCCGCTAGCACAATCAGAACAGGTATGATCGGCAGAGAAAGCATTGAGTCGGTCAATCGCATCAGAGCGCTGTCGACCCAACCACCCCAATAGCCTGCAACGGCTCCGATAAGTATGCCGAAAAGTGCAGAGATCAATCCAACCGCTAAACCAATACCAATTGAGATCTGGGTGCCGTAAAGCAATCGCATGAGCACATCACGACCTAGTTCATCAGTTCCGAGTACGTGCAAAACAGCTGCTGCATCTGGCTCTCTTGAGAAGGCATTTCTTGTAGCTCCCGAAGACCAAACTGAGGCATAGCGATTGAACACATTTTGCTGGTCTGGTGATACCCCGTAGAGCCACGAAATTGCTGGCGCCATCACAGCCAACAGAAGAAACAACACAACCATGCCCATACCAAACGAAGCCATTCGATGCTTGTAGAACCGCTTTATCAAATCAGTACGCGGATTTCTATCGAGGTTTTTCATAGCTCACCCTAGGATCAACCACGGCATACATAAAGTCGGCAACCATGTTCATTAGCAAAACCATACCCACCACCAACAACAAGCCCACCATAGCGACATTGAAGTCATTGCCCATAATACTGTCGTATACCAATCTACCCAAACCATTGTAGGCAAACACAGTCTCTGTGATAATTGCGCCTGAAAGCAAAAAGCCCATAGAAATAGATACGACCGTTATCAACGGAATCAATGCGTTTCTGAGTGCGTGCTTAAAGACAACCTTCGAGTTGTCTAGACCCTTAGCTCTAGCTGTTCGAATGAAGTCATCGTTTAGAATCTCAAGCATAGCGTTACGAGTGTAGCGAACGAAACTGCCAAGCTGAAAAAACATTAGCGAAGTGACAGGCAAGATGAGGTACTTCAATCTATCAAAAAAGGCTGAGCCGGCCTCAGAGCCTGAGAGCTCTACTGAAGTTGTTCCACCTGCGGGCAACCACTGAAAGGTCACCGAAAATAGAATAATGAGCACTATACCCAACCAGAAGCTTGGTACTGATATTCCGGCAAAGGCGAAAAAGTTTACGATATAATCAAACGACGAGTTCTTTTTCAGAGCTGAAAAAACACCTAAAGGGATCGCAATCAGCAAAGCTAGCGACAACGAACAAATCGAGAGTAAAAAGGTGTTGAAGATCGGCCCTGCAACTATTTGGGTGACAGGCACTTGATAGGTACGAGAGTAGCCCAAATCGCCTGTTATGGCTCCTGAAAACCAATTCCAAAAACGCACATAACCAGGCTTATCGAGCCCGTATAGAGCCTTGAGGCGAGCAATGTCTGCCGCCGTAATGTTGGGGATCGAGCTCGCCATTGTGTCAACAGGGTCTCCTGGCATCAATGCCATCAATTGAAAGATGACATAAGAGAGCACAAAGAAGGTCGCCACAGCACCGAGCAACCTCCCTGAAAAGTACCTTAACATCTATTCGAACTTCCAGTTCTCAATGTGGTTGGTCGCTGGGAACTTATGTGATGTCAAATTGTAATTTCTAAGGTTCTTCGGCGTCACCGACACTTCTGCTCGGTAGTAGAGGGGAATCGTTTGAACCTCTTCAGTGTAAAATGACATCAAGTCAGCAGCCATACGCTTTCTTTTATTTTCATCGAACTCTGTCTGCATTTTTTCAAGAATGCCATCGAGCTGCTTTGAGTTCCATGCCGAAACGTTATTGCCAGAAAAACCATTTTCTTTTCGCGGAATAAAATCACTGTGTAGATAAGGTCTCATGTCGTCTTCAGGTAGCGGCGTAAAAGCAAACATGGCCATGCCGGGGAACTTTCTCTGAAAGGTCGTCTGACCAAAGAAAACTCGAGCTGGCTCGTTTTTAATCGTCATTTCGATGCCGATTTGCTTGTACTGGTTCTGCATAAAGACTTGAACTAGCTCACGTGTTTTGTTTCCTGCAGTCGACATCATTGAGATCTGTAGCCTCTTGCCATCTTTGTAATAGTAACCGTCTGCTTTCTTTCTGAAACCAGCCTCTTCAAGAAGCTTCATTGCCCGTTTTGGATCATATTTGTAAGTCTTAATTTTCGCTTGATCATCTGTATACCAAGGGTCAGAGGGTGCAAAAAAGTGCAGCGCTGTTGGCTGCTTGCCCTCAAATAAAGATTGAGTCATCGAATCGCGGTCTAGACCGTACATTAGAGCATGACGAACTTTTTTGTCTTTTAATGCCGGAGTTTTATCGAGGTTCAGTTCGATATGCTCATAGCTCGTCGATGCACGAAAGTTCACTTGATGTTTACTTGTGCCTCGCTTTAGCTTCTTGTCGAGAGACAAGGCCTGATCAAAAGAAATTCCGATGGCGTTGATCATATCGATAGTGCCTGAGCGAAGATTGGCTTCAAGGGTTGAAGTGTTCGGAATCAGCTTAAACACCACTTTTTCAAGAGAAGGCTTCTTGCCAAAAAACTTCGGATTTCGCTTTAGCGTAATATGACTGCCAAACTTGACCTCTGCAATAGTGAATGGGCCATTGTACAAGCCTGGGTTTGTTGGGTTCTTTGCATAGTTAGAATTGTTCTTGTAGCCATCTGGCTGGTCTTTAAACTTCTCATAAACCGGCTCTTCGAGATGTTTTGGTACGATGAAGAAGTCACCCATTTTCGCAAAACTCCAAGAAACCCCTGAGTGAATCAGTTTGAATTTCTTAGGGTTTTTCTTGTCTACAACCACAGTCTTGATTGCCTTGTAAATTTGCTTCGTTGCAACAGGTACCTTCGGATCTAAAGCCACCCTATGAGAGAAAGCCACGTCGTAGCCCGTAACTGGTGTGCCATCACCCCATACGGCTTTGTCTCTAATCTGCCAATTCGATTCGATATGTCTATTTTTTCCTTTTCCAACAAAGCGAGCCTGGCCATTCTCGATGCTCGGAGTACTGGTTGCCAATTGAGGCACCCACTCGACATTTTCATTGAGAACATTCAGGTTTCTAAGAACTGCACCTTGTACAATCAATGAGGCTAACATTTTCGCGGTGATTGGGTTGAGTGAAGCGGCTTCTTGAGCTGTACCTATTATCAATTCAGTTTTTGGTTTTGCATGCACAACAGGTACAACGATCAGAGCCATTAACAGGCTCAATAGAGCGGTCAATTTCACGAGTTCCCCCTAACTGCGACAAAGACTTGTATAGAATGTGCGACAGTACTATCAAGGCACCGTATCGATAGCAATCGTTTCGTATTTAGCTGCTTTGCAGTGCCCTCTATTGAATTAGAATTGTAAAAAGCATTGCCTGATAGCTCAGCGGGTCAATGTTGAAACTTCATATGAGATTTAAAAGACCATAGAAATCTATTCGTCACTGTCTGGGTCTTCCACAATGATAACCGGCTCTTCAATAAGAGGTATAGGCTCGGGATCAGCGACCACAAAATCCTCTTCGTCACCAAAAACAAAGTCTTCGTCATCGTAAAGTGCCGCCAAAGCTGCCTGCACATCAGCTTCACTGAAAACATCATCTAAAGTCTTTAGACCACTCTCGAACTCTAACAACGTAGGCTTTTCCGCAATTTCAGTTGCCATCGCAGGGTAGTCAACTTCTGCTGATGTTAGCATTCTGTCGACCCCTGCATCAGTCATGAATGGGCTCATTAAAAGACGAAATTCAGGCAAACTACCAACGAAGTATCGAGGCAACTGTGAAAACTCCTCTTCTGGTATTTTGCCTTTTAAAAATTGCCGGTAAGTTAAGTCGACCAGCAGCCCCGAAGCAGGGTTAAAGGCTACTGAATGATCAATGCCATCCATGTACTTCATAAAGGGCACCTCAGCTACCATCTGATTGTACTGCTCTTCATCGGTTGCATTTTCGGCAGCCTTGGTCATTTGCTCCATTTCATTCTGCGAATAAACTGTAAGGTACTCAGCCCAGTGGGTCATGTCTGCCCCAGACTCTTCAAGTACCTGTAAAACCAACCGTGTAGCCTTTCTACAAACTCGGTTTACGAAAGGGTCATCACCCAACTTAATGTATGATTTGTCTTCAATGAAAAAGCTGGGCTTTAAGTCTTCTTCTGTTAGCTCGAGCTCGCTCTCTAAGAATTGCAACCGCCCTTCAATAACTGCCAAGACGCTCTCCGCCTCACTGCCTGAGTCAGCCGACTGTTTGGGTGAACCCGATTTTGCTATTTCTTTTCGACAATTGTTCGCCCATGAGCTAGGCGCAAAGATGACACCCGCTATAATTAAGAAAATGTAAAAGATGTTTTTCATATCTCAAATACTGAACCTGCACTTCGCCAAGGAAAAAGGCAAACAGCCAAGGCTCATGTCCTCCATTTCAAGTTGATTCACCCAGTTGCACCTTAAGTGCCAAGCTCTTGGCTTGAATGAGAGCCTTTGGGGCATACCACAGAGGTCTTTGATGAAAGGTTCGACTAGTACCGGTGAAGAT
>JABSOQ010000129.1 GCA_013216195.1 Bdellovibrionales bacterium | reverse complement strand
CGAGTCTTGCCACAATTGTGAGAGAGCAAACATACACAAAGTGAACGGCTGCTGCGATAAGCCCTGGTATAAACATGATGTTCACGATCGTAGTTGCGACGGTCAGAATCAGAAAAGATCTTGCGGCCGCCATAAAAAGCACAGAAAAAGCAAATTTCTTATGAATCCAATCATACAAAACGATCGACCCATAAAGCCCTGCTGAAACGATTAAAAAATAAGGCCTGAAATTAATAAAGAAGCTGCTGCCGGTGCCTGTGAAATCAAAAGTCATATCTAGCTGAACCAGGCAAAAGCATACGAAAGAGAGCAAAAGTAGCAAAAAGCCAATACTGAAAACTGCAGCTCTAGAAATTTCACCAGCAGGTATTGGGCGAAAGGGTTGATGTTGTCTGTCGTAATCAGCGTCGAAGGCATCATTCAAAAACATGCCGCCGATGTAGGCGAATGATCCCGCAAAGCAGAAGAAAAGCATCAGCAAAAGAGTTTGGGCTTCAAGATTGGGCGTGTAGAGCGCCACCACCAGCATCACATTTGACCAAACCGTTGGCAGGTTAGAGACACGACCAAGTTTTAAGAGAGTTTTGAATGAAGGCAATCTTTCACCCTGGCTTCAGCCCATTTGAGTTCTTCTATGATGCAATCATGAACAGAAGCAGTTTTCAAATCATTAGGCAACACACCCCAGGTGTAGGTTTCGACTTCAAGATCAGTCTCACTATCAAAATCAAACTGGGTTGCAGTGCCCAGTGCCGCTAGCAAATCAGCCTGAGAACCCACAAACTCCTCATAGTTTTCCACAAATAGGGGAGTGTGAAAGTGACAGCGCCATTCATCAGCTATTTTTTCCTCGTCTAAATTCAAATCGACATGGCTGTTTGGAGTGTCGCCCCAAGTTTTTATAACTTGTCCACCCAGTTGTGCACGAGTTTGGTGAAGGTAAACATTGTCGGTTAGGTGTGTGAAAGCCTGTGGAGAAATTGGTGATCTCCAGCAAAGCGCAGAGGTCAGTTGGTATTTAAAAATGCTAACTTCATTCTCCACCAAGTTTTGCACAGCTTGCTCGGGGTTTTCAAAATTGACCGCAAAGTGGCAGGTGTCGAAGCAAACCCCAAGGTAGCGGGATATCAGCTCTTGGTCTTGTGTACTTTTCTTTAGCAGATCAAAAAACTTCACAGTCTCGGTTGAAAACTCAAGCAAACAATCGGGCTCGGGCTCAAGAGCAAGCCTGATCAATTTACCAGTCTGTTCTTCAAGAGCTCTTAGATGCTCGGCCACCTTGATCAGGTTTTTAACAAAAGTGGCAAAGTCGACCTCAGTTTTGTAATGCCCTTTATAGCCAAGAGGCACAGTGCTCATTGAAACCACATCAGGCGTCTGAAGCTGGCTAAGCGCATTCGCGGCAGACAAAGTGTAATCGACTCTTCTCGAGTCAGACCAGTCTGGCAGATAAACGTTGTCTTTTACGCCAGGCTGATGAAATTCACCCTGCGGAAACACATTGGCGGTTGATACCAATAGGCCTTGCTCATCTAAAAACTGATTGAACTCCGCCAGTGCAGCCGAATCTTCACACAGTTGATTGGCCATGGCCTCACTAAGGCGAAGCCCTAAATGTTTTAGCCAAGGGCAGTTGGCCTTAATTTCTGGCATTGCAGTTTTCAGTTGAGCCAAATGATCTTCAAGGCCTGTGCCTGGTATGATGTTTGAGCAAAAGGTAAGACGCATGCTCTAGCAAAGCCCCGCAACTCTTCGAAACGCCGACAGCACCTGCTCAGGCTTTATCTCATTCACAGCGAAGCCTTTGCCGAGGCCTTTTAGAAGCTCAATTGAGAGTTGACCACCAAGGTGCTGGCGAAAATCTTCTAGGCCTTTGTACAACTTTAGAAATGATTCTGATTGCGGAGTCTCACAGGCAGCTGAAACCAACTCGTGAAAAACTGGCAGCTTGAGACCACGAAGCAAAGATACCACTTGGTTGAGATGCTCAGCTTCAAGAAGCCCAAGCTCAACAGACAGAGCGGTATCGCTTGCAATGCCTATTGCCACAGCTTCGCCATGAGTGAGCTGATGATTTGTGAGAACCTCGAGCCTGTGGCCAAGCCAGTGCCCAAAATCTAGAGGTCTGGCAGAGCCCTCTTCGAAGGGGTCACCACCCTGAGAGATCTGATTCAAGTGCAGTTGAGCACAAAGAGCGATAAGGTATTTCACTTGCTCTGGTTTTTTTGAAGCAAGGGCTTCAGAGTTGTGAGTGAGCCAGCTGTAAAATGCGGGTGATCTGATTAGAGCCACTTTCACTGCTTCGGCATAGCCAGAGTAAAAGTCTTGATCTTCAAGTGTTGATAACAGTTGGTAGTCGTTAATCACTGCAGTTGGTGGCTTAAAGCAGCCTACAAAATTCTTTTGCTCAAATTTGTTCACACCGTTCTTTACACCTACGCCGGCGTCGTTTTGAGCAAGCACTGTTGAGGGCATTCTGATGTGGCCCATGCCTCGGTGAAACAAACTCGCTGCAAAACCAGCAGCATCAAGAACAGCGCCGCCGCCAATGATCACAACTTGCTTGTGCCGATCGAGCTCCTTGCCGAGCCATCTTTGATGTAACTTATCAACAATGTCTGGTTGCTCTTTAATGGCCTCGCCGCCCGTTAATACCAAGGCGTCTTCGATTTCAAAAAACGATTTGAAAGCCTGCAAACGATCGGGGACTTTGGCGACTACGCCTTCATCGACGATCAGATCAGCGACCGAATTTTTTTGAGTTTTTAAGTACTCGGCTGCAGACAAATTCTCGCCATTGCCCGAAATGCCCGGGGCACTAAACAACCCGTCGGTTAAGAAAACCGGGTAGCTGTAGGGAATGCGAAACTGCACATCTATGCGAGATGAAAAACTCATAGAAGCGTCGTATCATAAAGCCCATTTGCCCGCAAATTAATCAGGTCGTAAGCATGTCTACGGGTACAGAACCCTCTGAAATACCCTTAGATAGCTTTAAGTGGTCGGGATGACCGATGATTTTGGCCGCCTCTTTGAACTCAGGCATGCTGAAGTCTTTCAGGCGAGCCGTCTTCATTTCGGCAACCCTTTTGAGGCTCTCTTCAACCTGAGCCTTGTCGATCTCGCCAGAAGCGATAGCCGCCTTTACAGCTTCAAGACCCTTTGGTGGGGTATCGAATTCATTGCAGTAAAGAAGCATATCGCAGCCGGCTTTCATTGCGGCTACCGGTATGTGCTCAACCTCATGATGATTGCGTAGTGCTTTCATGTCGAGATCATCAGAGATCACGATACCTCTGTAGCGAAGGTCGTCGCGCAAAATCTGCTTCAAGAACTTCTCAGACAAAGTCACTGGGTTGTCGGCATCAACGTTTTCAAACAGAATGTGACCGGTCATCACCATATCAAGTCTGGCTCTAAAGGCCTTTTTGAATGGCTGAAGCTCACAGTCGTTAAGTTTCTCAAGAGAAGTCGACTCTTTTGGTAGCTCTTCATGGCTATCAACGAGTGTGTTGCCATGGCCAGGAAAGTGCTTACCACAAGGTATCACGCCACCTTTGATGTAACCACGCACGAGGGCCGAAGAGATCTTCGTTACTTTCTCAGGGTCTGCTGAAATAGAACGGTCACCAATCACAGGGTTGTCAGGGTTTGTGAGAACATCCATGCAAGGGGCAAAGTCGAGATTAATACCAACTGCAAGAAGTTCTGCCGCCATCATGCTTGCGAATTTAAAGGCCACAGAAGTTGAGTCGAGTTCTCCGAGCTTGGCGAGAGCTGGCCACTGAGTGAAAGGGGCTTTGAGCCTGTGAACTCGGCCGCCTTCCATGTCGATTGAGATGATCATTGGGGCTTTGCTAGCAGTTCGGTGGCTAAGAGCATGAATGTCTGAGCAGAGCTTGTGAATTTGTTTGGGGTTGTCGACATTTCGGCCAAACAAACAGACACCGCTGATGTCATTATTGACCATGAAATCAGCTTCTTCTTTAGAGAGCTCAGTGCCTTGAATACCAATGATAAACAACTGGCCAATGTGTTCCATGTTTTCTTCTCCTACCAACGTTCAAGATCCAGTCCTTTAAGGATAACGGATTTGCTCTCAACTGAGAAACTAGCGGGGTAAGAGATAGACTGAAGACCTAATGCAGGGTCATGAAGAAGTTAGGCCTTGCACTTTATGCGGGCAGTGGGCTGGGTTTAGTTGCTTTTAACTGCCAGCCTTGCTCGAAGACCATCACCAAGTAAATAGAAACATAAGATGTAGCCTGATAACAGTAGCCCTGTGGCCAGGCAAATGTGGGGAGCCTCCATTAAATAAGGCCTTCCGCGGTTTAGTAGTTGCCCCCAGCTCGGTGTTTCAACTGGTAAGCCTAGACCTAAAAACGACAAGCCCGCCTCGGCAATGACCACTCCCGCAACACTGTAGCTTGAGTGAATTAAAATTAAACCGTTGAGTTGGGGCAAGATGTGCCGAAAGGCTCGGTGAATCCTATTTGAGCCAAAGCCTTTTGAAGCTTCAACGAATTCTCGTGATTTCAGATGAAGAGCTTCACCCCTTATGAGTCTAGCAAATCCTGCCCAGGTCGTGATGGTCATTGCGAGTACGAGGTTCCAGTATGAGGGGCCAATCGCAGCGAGAAGACCGAGAGCAAACAAAAAAGTCGGGAAGGCCTGCAAAATCTCAATGGTTCTCATCACCAAGTTATCGACCCTTGCTGAGGCGAGACCTGACCACAAACCCATTAAGATACCAATGGCAGCGCTGCTAGCGACCACGACAATCGAAAGACTCACGCTTAAAAAAGCAGACTGCAAAAGTTGCTTTAAAAGATCTTGCCCGTTTTCATCAAGGCCCAATAGGTGTGAGGCCGAAGGGGCAGAGAGCCTGGCCTCAAGGTTCAATTCTGTTTCAGGGGCGAGCGTTGCACCAATAAGAGCTAACAGCAAATAGACAACACCAAGTAGAAGACCCAGCCGAAGAGCCAACCTCGAAGAATTCAGACCTAAAGAATTAGCTCGCTGATTCATGTCGATTCTCCGCCAAAGATTTCATCGCGCACTCTGGGGTTAAGCCACGCCGCTATCAAATCAGTGACCAAGTTCACCAAGACATACAAGACTGCAATAAACACCACACAGCCTTGAATCAATGGGTAATCTCGAGCCGAAAGGGCCTCGTACAATAGAATGCCGAGGCCTGGCCAATCAAAGATGGTTTCAGTGATCACCGTACCAGTGAGTAGTGCCCCAGTTTGCAAGCCCACAATAGTTACCACGGGGGTAAGTGCTTTCTTCAGTGCGTGCTTGAAGTGAATTTTACCTTCACTTAAGCCCTTAGCGCGCAGGCTCCTGATAAAAGGCTCGGCTAAGATCTCTTGTAATGAGGCGTAGGTCATTCTTGTAATCACAGCACCAAGTGGTATCGCCAAGCTTAAGGCTGGCAAAATGTAAGAGCTAAGCCCAGAGCGCTCACTAATTGGTAGCAGATCGAACTGTATGGCAAAGATCCAAATCAAAACAGGGCCCAAGATCACAGCGGGCAGAGTCAAACCGAGCAAGCTGTAGGCAAAGTGAAAAGGTTTGAGCTTTTGAAACTGTCGAAGGCCAACGAGGGTGGCTAGCATAAAGCCAAATGCAACAGCCATGGTCATAGAGGCTAGAGTGAGCTCGAAGGTTGCTGGAAACCGGCTTGCAATTAAACTGGCAACCGGTTGCCGAGAAATTAGTGAATCGCCCAGATCTAGAGTCGCAAGATTTTTTAAATAAACCGTGTAGCGTATTGGCCAGGGGTCATTGAGGCCGAGCTCTTCACGAAGAACCAGTTTTTCTTCAGCCGAGGCGGTCTCACCTAGCAATCGGTCTACCGGGTCGCCGGGTATCATCTCACTAAAGGCAAATGTGAGGCTAACGACTCCTAAGACAACAGGCAGGGCATTTTGCAGCCTGTAGAGACTGTACCTAATCACAACTTGCGAACCTTAGAGGTTGTAAAGTCATGGCCCCTTCTTTTTTGGCGCGTTGTTGGCAGGCACTGGCTTAACTGTGCTACCGGTCTGCACTTTGTTTGGCAAGTTGGTGGCTGGCTTGCTTTGAGCTTGGTGAAGCACATTTTTGATGCCTACAGGTATGCCACCAAACAGCAGGTTGAGTGACTTTTGAGGCAGCTTAAAGCCTTTGGTGGCTTCAGCAGGGCTCTTTACAAGTTCGGTCGAGATTCTTTGCAAAGGTGCCAAGGTCTTCATAACTTCACCGGTTTTTGAAACGATCGATACAAACTTAGAGCCTTTGAATTCGTTTAGTATTCTGTAAGCAGGCACACCCATGCTAGTCACTTCAGCCTTAATGAAGGCTGTGCCGCTGTGAACTTTGGCGTCTTCTTCTGCGATGGCCTTGTAGTTGTACTTTCGGTCGGTAGAGTAACCTTTTTGTAGCATCACGTAACCTAAGAAAGTGCTCAAGAATGTGCCTTTTGGTACCTGTTGGGCGATGTTATTGCTTGATTTCGTCGATTTAACTGCCGCTTTGATCATGTTCTTTTCAAACTTGGCATCAATGACCTTAAATGTAGAGCCCACTTTGGTGGTGTACTGATACTGAATAGGCTCAAACTTCTCATTGGCTGTGGCCACTACACTCTCTTGTAGGTTGCCCAACAGCTGATTGGTCTGAATGAAGTAAACCGACACAAACTGCTTTTTCTTCGGCTGGTACTCGTAGCGTTGTACTGCATAGCCAGAGTGAGTCTCACCGAGGTTGATCTTGTAATAGCCCTCAAACACAATTTCAGCAGAGGCAGCAAATGAAAGGCCGGCTGTTGCTAGAGCCACAAAAGTGAGCGCTGCTCTAAGGGTTAAGTATCTGACCATGGTCTAGCTCCTTTTACTACAAAGTCAGCTTGAGAGGTTGGCTTAAAGCTGAAGATCGCCACTTCGGCTGAACCTCAATGATTTGCCTCTCAGCAGATTTGCTGCCTAACTCTTTGACACAATAAATTTGTAGAAGGTGTTTCGCTCTAACAATTGTGCAAATTTCTGTAATCTATGAGATCATAATCACTCATGAAAAAAAAGGATTTCTCAAAGGCCAATCTCATGAAGAGCTCGAAGTCGTCTCGCAAAGACAAAAAGAGCAACGCCGAAGCCTTTCAAGACCGCCTGGTCTGTGAAAAAGGGCAGACCTCTATTTTTGTAGCTTTAATCTTTCAAGCTCTATTCGTTCTGTTTGCTATGGCTCTAAATGTGGGCATGGTCGTGCACGACAAGATCAACCTACAAAACTCTGTTGACCTTGCTGCTTACTACGCCGGTCAAAGGCAAGCCGAGTGGTTAAATGTGATCGCCCACACTAACTATCAAATCAGGCAGGCTTTCAAGCTGTTTGCCTTTCGCTACCGAGTGATGGGCACAATGGGTATGGATGGCCGAACCCCTGCCGGGGCCGCAAGTGCCGTTGCAAGACACCCTCAGTACGACAACAATCAGTTCAGCGAGACTGTATGGGACCCGACATTTGCTGTGTTTCCTTACGCATGCATTTCATACATCGGCGATTGGGACACCGTTGGCGCAGGTGACAACTGGTGCAGGGTTGACTCTTACCCGGTACCAGCCCTACCCACAGTTGCTGTTATCGCAAGCTTTAACCCGATCAACACTGCGATTGCTGCTCTGACTGCGAACATTCAAAACATTATCGGCTCTCGTTGCCAGGGTGCAGGTGCCTACAGTTGGTATTGGGCGGCCGCGGCTGCTCAGAGTTACCGGGTCGATCAACGAAACCGCTTGCAGATGATTGAGTTCTACGCCAACAACATGGCTCAGCCTGACCCTTTCGATATCAATGGTGATCCTATTTCTCTAGGAGCCGAAAAGACTTTTCAGAATAACCTGACCAACGAGAACTTTAGTAATGGGCCGACCTTTGAGATCAAGAACTCAATGGAGGGTGTTGCCCAAGACGCTTGGCTTCCACGCATGGTAATTTTGCCTTTCGTGCGCTACATGGATGCCGGCCTCGTCGGCTCTGGTACCTGCCAAGGTGATCCAAAAGACATTACAACTATGCCTGGTTTCGATGCCACTAGTGCGTCGGTGGCTTTGGGTATTATTCAAAATGACTTGAACGCACAAGACCTCACTTTCTGGATGAACACCATGAACAGCTTTTTGTCTGATCAAAGAGCTTGGCAATACACTTTGGGCGTCGAAAAAAACCCTTGGTACATGGCCTACATGGGTGCCAGAGCTGAGGTGACCTCTCGGCCGATTTTCTTTCCTTTTGGTGGTGGGGTCAGACTTGTTGCAGAAGCCTACGCAAAACCTTTTGGTGGCCGAGTGGGGCCTTGGTTTTACAACTCGTGGCCAAGAGCTTCACCAGAGAGCACGGGCGACCGCATTGATTTGAAAGTGCCATACCGAGTGGCGGCAGGTACAGATGGTAATGCTCTTGATCCGAACCAACAGCAGTACCGCTTACCCGATTACTCCAAGTACCCTGGTGATGCCTTAGGGCTTACAACCTTTTTGTCGCAAAATGCCTACGCCGGTTTAAAAACCAGCACGACTAATGCGGCCGACAATAACAAGCTGATTTGGTTTCAGAGAATGTGGGTCGACATTGATCCTTCAAGACCGGTCACTCTAGACAAGTTGTCATGGGATGAGCAAAACGACACAGCTCCGCGCTCGAGGTTTTACGAGCTAGCAGCAGTGGCGCCAGACCTTTTCGATATTACTTACTACTCCATCGAGCCGAACTTTTTCGATAACTACTACCAGGCACTTAACAGCGACAAAACCAAAGGGGCTTTAGGCATCGGTGCGAACACCCCCATCAGACCTGACATCGGGTTTCGCCCAGGCACAGTGCCAAAGTTCAACGTGCAAATGCAAATGGATGCAGCCAAAGGCGTCGGCACAGGTAACCCCATTCACTTGCAGCAGGCTTTTTACTTCGTAAGAGAAAAAGAGCATCTTTTAACGAGCTGGGTTTCAGGCCCTGACTACGGCTACCCGGGCAACTTCTCAACCATACCGACTGATTACTTTGGTCAGTGCCAAAACCCAGATGACGGCATGGCGATCACTCAGCCGGGCTCTTGCTTATCGAAGGGTGGCATCACGGGCTACAGTGTAAAACTCGTCAGCAAAGAGGCGTTGCAAGACTCAGAGTGGGAGCTCGGAGGCACTGGTAACACCGGCGCCATCTTAAACCCACCGGCCGATTGGTAATTTATAGGCAGGGTTGTTTAGTCTCTAGCCACTTAAATTCTATCTAACTCACAGAAGATTTTGTCACCTGAAGCTGCTGTTGTTTTACTTACGGTTATCCGCAGGTTGCTTCACGAGAGTGACCTTAAAATGGGAGGAAGACGCATTCATTGCGATCAACCTCAAGAGGTAGACAGTCTGTGCCTAAGCCCGCAAATAATTCAGGCTTAGTGAAAAATTGGATAGGCATTTAGCTGTTGGTTTAGCTGAATCGTCTTAGCTCCCAAAACTGCCTCAACCTGAGCCGATAAACTGCTAGACCCCAACCTTTGGCTAAATGTCTAAAAGTTCTCCATTTTTAGCAGATTCTAATATGGCGATTAAGCCCCTCAAACCCACCTATAATCAGGTAGTTAAATTTCGACGCAGGTGGCATGAAATTCGCTCTCTAATACTTTGTAAGTGCCTGATGAAACATAATTTATCATCCTTAGGGGCTTTAAATTGAATCTGGCAGAGTCGAGTAAGTGAGGAAGAAAGTGAAAGCACAAAAATTGTCATCTCAGATCACACAATTTATCAGCGCCACAGCCGTGCTCGCAGCAGGCATTTTTTCGAGCTCAGCCCTTTCAGAAAACTACGTCTGGAGAGGCCAAGAGAGATGCGAAATGACAAGCTCAGGTCTTCAAAACTGCCAAGTGGTAGACGCTGAAGTCGCCGCCGCTGAAGCCATCGAAAGATTCTCAGGCGACCGCCTAAGGCCTCACAACCAACACGACGGCGAAGACTGCGACGAAAACCCGAACCAAGGCATCCTCGATCGCTACTTGCACGAAGTTGATATCGTGGGCCCAGAAGATCGAAGGCCGAAAGATCGAAGTGAAAGACCTTACGTGGCGAGTTTGGGTTTTCAAAATTCAGATGCTGAAGTGATGACAAGTAATGGTTTTATGGCTGCCGATGACGTTTTTGTCCTTAATGCCCATGCCCTGATTAGAGATGATGGTCGTTGGAATGCCACGTTTTCCACCGATAGACCGTCTGACGAAGAGTTTGGAATCTATTTAGTTAACGTTGCTGGTTGTGAGGGGGCGCAGGCAATTCCAGTTCAAGCACTTTGTAGAATCGGCTCAGAATCCCCACGAGCAGAGCCAGGTTTAGACTACGCAGTTTTTAGGCTCGATCGTAGTTCTTGCCTGGCGGAAAACCAGCTGCCTCAACTTAGAAGTTTGT